>NZ_JAFNNR010000004.1:0-265019 GCF_026536645.1 Gilliamella sp. B3801 | reverse complement strand
GGTTTGAACTGCGCACTGATGAATGGGGGGCGATAGCGGCTGAAAAAGGCTTATACCTGACCAGCCAGACCGAGCCGAAAGCGCAAGGTAAACAGCTGGATATGCAAGATGCGATTGCGCAACTAGAAAACGCCTTATCGATTGCTAAATCACTGCAAAATGCCGCCAATCAAGCCGAAGCCCACGGTGCTGACACCGACAGCCAAGACCAGCTCAAGGCAAACTTAACCGGTCTGGCGCAAAGTGGCATATTAGCTTACGCTCAGCAAGGTATTGCGTTAACCAGTCCTGAAAACATCCAGCTATCAACCGGTAACAGCGTGAGTGTCACCGCTGAAAACCAGACCGACATCACGGCATTAAAAAACATCACACTAACATCGGGCGATGCGATAGGGTTATTTGCTCACAAATCGGGAATGAAGGTTTTTGCCAACCAAGGGGATATTGAAACACAAGCCCAAAATGCCAACCTGAATATGGCGGCTAAACAAGATGTCCACATTGACAGTGTAGACAGCAAAATGACATTAAGCGCAGACAAAACAATCGCTTTAATGTGTGGCGGTTCATACATTGAAATTAGCGAAAAAGGCATTGTACTGGGCACACCGGATAATGTGTACATGAAATGTAATGCGATGCAAAAAATGGGACCAAAAACATTAAATTACGAACCAATAAATGTACCTGCATTATTTACAGAACAAGACATGCAAGAAGGTTTAACGTTGATCTTAGAAACTGAAGATGGCTATCGAATCCCAATGACCAAGTATGTTGTACGGTTTAAAAATGGCGAATTAAGGCAAGGAAGATTAGACCGTGAAGGAAAAGTTGTATTAAAAAATGTGCCACAAGGAATGGAATATGCTTATGCCTATCCAGATCAAGACGATATTTTAGCTAAAGCAAATGCACAGCGATTACATAATGCAATAGAAGCCGGAAACGCAGAAAAAATGATTGATTATTTGTGTTTTGCGGAAGAAATTGTTGCAAAAACAATTGAAGTTTATAAACAAATCTATCATCAAGATCTGGTTAAAAATATAGAAAAATCAATTGGTCCTTACAATAACCACAAAGATCTCATTAATTTTCTATTAGCTAAAGCTAATTCAATCAATAAAAACAATTAGGATTTAAAACAATGGATACTGTAGAGGATTATATCATTGTTGCTAGCCCTTCTTTAAGGTATGTAACACCTAATAGGACAATGTCCTTTTATTTAAAAAAAGTCAACCCCAATGCTAAAGATATAAAAGACTTATCTATTCGTTGGGTATGTATTAATCATACAAATAGAGAAAAAAGTAAACAGAGTAATTTTTTTGGACCATTTGGTCCCGAATGGCTTAATGCAAAATGGAATCTGGTTGGTGTACATACTGTAATGTGTATCGTCAGGGAATTGTTGGGTGGTGAAGCCAAAATTTATCATTATGTACAACATGTGGTGAGTCAAGGTGATTGCTTGAGTTATGACCCAGCGACATTTGAAGAAACAGAAAACCCATTTGAATTTATCCACAACATTAAAAAACAAAATAATATAATTGAGACTTTAGAAAAATACAGTGAATTGGATGAAGAACAACAAGAAAAATATAATGAACGCAAAGAAAATAGGAAACAATTTTGCGATAAATTAGAAAATTTGTTAGAAAAAATACCATTAAGTCACAGAAATCATTTCAAAATGATGAGTGCCAGACATTATTCGTATGAATATCCTGATACCAACTCAATCCTACTACAAGTATGTTATTTTTATCATGAAAAAACAGTTTATTTATTAGATTGGACTAATCCCCTACAACAAGGGTGGTGTGGTGTATTTGAAGGTAAGGGAGATACAGAACAAGCTGCTCTGCTAGATGCCTTAGATGAATGGGAAAGTGATAATCGTTATCCAGAGGGCATATTAAAATGTCGATATTTAAGTGTTAGTCATCCAACACTTGAAATCCCTAAATATGATGGTGAAGGGTTACTTGTTTGGACTATAGAAGATCATAATTTTACTGAAGAATATCAATTTTCAACTGACGGCAAAACTTGGCTTGACAGTATTTCAACAGCCCTCACTTATCTTGCATTTGGTGCATTAATTGTTGCCGGCGCAATAACATTGTTTGTACCTTCGGGGCAAATAGCAACAGCAGCATTTTGGACTTATGGGGCAATAATATTATCGGCTACTGCAGGTATTAGCTCATCAGCTATCAATATAACGCAACGTTATAATAAAGGTTTTAGTAATTGGAAAGATGATGGTTTTGATGCATTAAATATTGTTGGCAATATGTTAGGCACTGGTGCGGGGCTAGCCTTGGCGAAATGGGGACCGCTTAAATTTTTATCCCAAGTAGGTACGAATACCATGAAAGTGAATGCCATTAAAGCGATGTTAATTGGTGAAGTAACGACAAATGGTGTGCAAGGTATTATGATTTCTACCGATATTGCGTCAGCTATTTACACTGTAATAAAAGATAAATCGCTTCCTCCTGATGAAAAACTATCAAAAATTATGACTTTAATTGGAGCAGGGGTGTTAACTGGCGCGTTAGTTTATCTCAATTTAAAAAACACTAAAGCAAATTTTGATTTTATAAAGAAAGATTCGAATTTAGTTCAAAAACTAAGTCGAGAAGAAATCGATGCCTTTATAAACGATCCAAATAGCATCATTATAGATCAACTAACAGAAATGGAAAAAAAATCAACAGGAGTTGCGCTACCAAAAGTTGAATTAGCCGATATGCCGCAAATGCGTGTATCTGTTAAACAGTTGCAAGAGCAGAATTTATTACCATTAACGAATAATACAACTATCTCAATTGCTAACAACAATCTACCGAATGCTGTCATTCCTCCTGCTAATTATTTTCGGATATTAAATAGCACAATTAACAGTGAATTTTTCTTATCTAATGAACTTAATAAGCATATTAATTTAACTGATCCCTTTGAGGCAACAAGAGTCGCATTATTAAATTCAAACCCAGAAGGCAAAATACAAATCTTAGCCAGAAATGGTGATCAAAAGATCAGTAAAACGGTCGTTAATACCCGTATATATGAAGATAAACGTAGTAATCTACAAAGTTTACAGGCAGACGTTAGGGAACGCATTTCTAAAGAAGATGGATGGAAAAGTAAGGTTGCTGCTTCAAAAGCAACTTGTACTATTCATGGCATGGACTTTGAAAGTGCTAAGGAATTTAATAATTTACCTTTTACGTTAAAGCATGCGCTAAAAGCAAAGGTTGTTGTACAAGGCGAATTTACGGGTCAATCGGCGCCAATTAAGGTAGTTGATATCAAAGGGTATATTGCGACTTTAAAACCGTATTATCCTGATAAAAAGATGGATGAAGCGACGGAAAAATTGATTGAACAATATCTTATAAAACATAAAGATAATTTGTCAAATTTTGATGGAATGCCTGGTGCGCATGCTGAAATATTGGCGGTAGATGATGTGTTTAAACAACTGCGTGCGAAAGATATAAAGCCAGAATTACATTTCAAGGATATTGACGTTTATACTGTCTATGTCAAAGACCCAAAAAATAAAGAACAATTTGGACAACCATTTGTAGCCTGTCGTAATTGTAGTGGTATATTAGATCCACTTATTAACGTGGTAACGAAGCGAAAAGGAGAGTAACCATGAGTAACAGAACCGATATTAAACCGTTTGATTTGCCGGTACGGGTCGAATTAAGCCATTTACAGCTTATTCAAGGCTTTTATTTTTTAAATGATGTGTTATTTAGTGGGTTGGCATATGACCATCGAGAACAAAAGTTGCATAAAGTGTACCAAATGACCGAAGGCAAAATCACGGGGGAACAAGCGTTTGGTTTTTATCAGCACAGCAGTGGGGTAAAAATCGATTTTGCGGTGATAGAAGATGATGAGTATTATGAATCTGATGATCCTGTCTATTATCAAGGTGAGTTGTTAAACGGGGTAACTTATAAATACTATGACGGTTTTGTGTGTGTCGAGTCATTGTGGATTGATGGTTATGACGTTGAATGGATTAATTGGTATGTCGATGGCTCAGGATTAGTGCGCGAATATCAGGCTAATTACGAAGAGTTCAGAAGTGTATTTAAGTGGGATTATAAACGGCTAATTAGCGTTGATTGTACTAAAGGAGATATTAACAACCGATCAAGTTTCTGTATAAGTGTAAATGAGCAAAATCAGATTAATTCTTTTGTTTTAGATACCAAAGATACAGCAAGCTTTGGAAAACTGGTTCAGTATGATGATCTTCCGTTACCGGCTAATAGTTTATCAGGATTACTGGCTTATTACCCTTTGGCGGAAAAAGTAAGTCTTAACATTTTTAGTGATGAAAACTTTGAATATTTTGCTGAGCTCACTGATTTTCAGCCCGTAAAACGATTAGAAATAGTAACAGAACATTTGTCATTAGCCTTGTTAACAAAATCGATGGATCTGCCGCAGTTAACCTGGTTATTTTTTGACGAACATGGTATTAGCGATTATAGCTTAGAAATCTTGCCAGAAGATGAGCGATTGATTAAACAAAAGGAGCGTGATACGCGTAACCATGCACTTATCACGTTGTTGTTAGCAATACAGGCTAAATATCATTGCGAAATTAAGTTAAATGCCAGTTCGGGTATTATGTTTCGCTATATTGATACTCAAGGTGAACTAATGATGGATGTGAATCAACATGATTTTAGTTATTTATTAGATCTGTTACCGAACGATAAAATAGTGGATTTGCGTTTACGTCAACGAAGATTTCCGGTTGCTTTATTGGACAAGCTGATTGGGCTGACGCATTTAAAAAAAATATGTCTTGAAGAAGATATTGCGAATATTTTTGATGAAAAGCCATCAGAAGTGGAACTGGCACAACAGTGTAACGCGCGTAATCAGACATTGTGGGCATGGTTAAATTCGCTACAGTTAAAATTGCATTGTGATATAAAGCTAGTCTCAGAAACATTAGACGTTTTTGAACAACGCTATCAAGGTGAATAGACAGAGTAAAACATGATTAATGTTGAGTTGAGTGATTTGCCGGTACGGGTCGAATTGAGCCACTTTAAAATAAAAAAACGATTCAATAAAATCATTTTTTAATAAAAATAGCGTAATAAAAAATATGGATTATGCATTATTAAATTATGAAATGAAATTGATGGTATTTAAAAATTATATTTAAGGCGTTAATCGATAACTTAATCCTCATTTATTATGACTGTAAATCTTTTTTTTGCCAATAAAAATCACATCGATATAAATAAAACTAGCAATATTTATCTAAATATGGTATAAAACGCGCGCTACTTTTCACATTCATTTTTCAAAAAAATCGTTGTGAGAGTCAGCACAAATTTTAAACTTTAATTAACGTTATAACACACACATATCATTACTCTTTTCCGGGGTGCCTTTTGTTTTATGCAATAAGGTCGGTTAAAGCGGATATGTGGAGGCATAACCCCAACGTCAAAATGAGGAAATCATGACTACAGTATCAATGCGCGATATGTTACAAGCAGGTGTACACTTTGGACACCAAACCCGTTATTGGAACCCAAAAATGAAACCATTTATTTTTGGTGCGCGTAACAAAGTTCACATTATCAACCTTGAAAAAACAGTACCAATGTTTAACGAAGCGTTAGCTGAATTAAACAAAGTGGCTGCACGTAAAGGTAAAATTTTATTTGTTGGTACAAAACGAGCAGCAAGCGAAGCGATTAAACAAGCCGCTGAAAGCTGTGGACAATACTACGTTAATCACCGTTGGTTAGGTGGTATGTTGACTAACTGGAAAACAGTACGTCAATCAATCAAACGTCTTAAAGATTTAGAAACACAAGCTAGTGATGGTACATTTGACAAATTAACCAAAAAAGAAGCACTGATGCGTGCTCGTGAAATGGCTAAATTAGAAAATAGCTTGGGTGGAATTAAAAATATGGGTGGCTTACCCGATGTGATTTTTGTTATTGGCGCAGACCATGAACATATCGCTATCAAAGAAGCTAACAATTTAGGTATTCCAGTCGTTGCTGTTGTTGATACCAACTCAGATCCAGATGGTATTGATTACATCGTTCCAGGTAATGATGACGCAATTCGTGCAATTCAATTATATGCAAATGCAGTTGCGGAAGCCGTTCGTGCTGGTCGTGAACAAAATCAATCTCTAGTATCTGAAGAAAGCTTTGTTGAAGAAGCTCCAGCAGCAGAGTAATAAACTCAAATATTTTCAGGGTCGATAATATAAATAATCGACCCATTCTAATGAAAATCATCACAATGGTTAAATAGAGGATTTAAAAATGGCTGAAGTTACCGCTTCTATGGTAAAAGAACTGCGTGAAAGAACTGGCGCAGGTATGATGGAATGTAAAAAAGCATTAGTTGAAGCAAATGGTGATATCGAAGTTGCTATCGACAATATGCGTAAATCAGGTCAAGCAAAAGCGGCTAAAAAAGCAGGTCGTGTAGCGGCTGAAGGTGTAATTATTTCTAAGATTTCTGCGGATAAAAAATCGGGTGTAATTTTAGAAATCAACTGCGAAACAGACTTTGTTGCTAAAGATGCAGGTTTCTTAGAGTTTAGCGAAAAAGTTGCTACAGCAGCATTGAACGATAACATTACTGATCTTGCTGCGTTACAAGCAAAATTTGAAGAAGAACGTACAGCACTAGTTGCAAAAATCGGCGAAAACATCGGTATTCGTCGTATTCAACAAATTTCAGGTGATGTAGTTGGTAGTTACCAACATGGTGCACGTATCGGTGTATTAGTTGCTGCAAACAGTGGTTGTGATGAAGAATTAGTTAAACATATTGCAATGCACATTGCTGCAAGCAAACCAGAATATGTTAGCCCAAGCGATGTTCCAGCTGATGTTGTTGAACATGAGCGCAATATTCAAATCGAAATTGCAATGCAATCAGGTAAACCACGTGAAATCGCTGAAAAAATGGTTGAAGGCCGTATGCGTAAATTTACTGGTGAAGTTTCACTTACTGGTCAACCATTTGTTATGGATCCAAGTAAGACTGTTGGTGATTTACTGGCTGAGAAAAAAGCGACTGTTGCTTCTTTCATCCGTTTTGAAGTGGGTGAAGGCATTGAAAAAGTGGAAGTTGATTTTGCAGCCGAAGTTGCTGCGATGTCGAAACAATCTTAATTGTTTCGTAAAAAACCGCCGTCAAGGCGGTTTTGTTTATCTACAAATTTTTTTAAATTATTGCTAGCTAGCCATTTTTAGCTTGTCAGGTAATTAAATAACGAAATAGTGAGACTTCATATGGTAACCCCTTTCTATAAACGTATTCTTCTTAAACTCAGTGGTGAAGCACTACAAGGCGATGAAGGTTTTGGTATTGATCCCACCGTTCTTGACCGCATGGCGCAAGAAATTAAAGAACTTATTGAAATGAATGTTCAAGTTGCTGTTGTTATTGGGGGCGGTAATCTATTTCGTGGAGCTGGTCTTGCAAAAGCCGGTATGAATCGTGTTGTTGGCGATCATATGGGGATGCTAGCAACAGTAATGAATGGTCTTGCAATGCGTGATGCGTTGCATCGAATTGAGGTTAATGCGCGTTTAATGTCAGCTATTCCACTTAATGGAGTATGTGACGATTATCGCTGGACAGAAGCAATTAGCTTGCTTCGTCATGGTAAAGTGGTTATTCTTTCAGCAGGAACAGGTAATCCTTTTTTTACAACTGACTCAGCAGCGTGTTTACGTGGTATCGAAATTGAAGCAGATGTGGTGTTAAAAGCAACAAAAGTTGATGGTGTTTATTCGGCCGATCCTGTTAAAGATCCAAATGCAACACTTTATAAAACATTAAATTATGAAAAAGTGCTTGATGATGAATTAAAAGTAATGGATTTAGCTGCGTTTACGTTAGCACGTGATCATAACCTGCCGATTTGTGTCTTTAACATGAATAAACCAGGTGCATTACGTCGAGTGATTTTAGGTGAACCCGAAGGGACATTAATTAATAATCAGGCAACAGTAAGCTGTTAGTCTTATTTATTCAATATAAGGTTTTTATTATGCTAAATGAGATTCAAAAAGAAGCGCAAGTGCGCATGGAAAAAAGTATAGATGCGTTTCAAACTCATATTTCTAAGATTAGAACAGGACGGGCATCGCCAAACTTATTAGACGGTATTATGGTTGAATACTATGGTAGCCCAACGCCGCTTCGTCAATTAGCAAATGTGGTGGCTGAAGATGCAAGAACATTGGCTATCACCGTATTTGATAAATCATTAACACCAATGATTGAAAAAGCAATTTTATCTTCTGATTTAGGGCTTAATCCAGCGTCGGCAGGTACGGTTATTCGAGTACCATTGCCACCACTAACAGAAGAACGTCGTCGTGATTTAACGAAAATTGTTCGTAACGAAGCAGAACAAGGTCGTGTGTCAATTCGTAATATTCGTCGTGATGCGAATGATCAAGTCAAAGCATTATTAAAAGATAAACAAATATCAGAAGATGATGAACGTAAATCACAAGATTTTATTCAAAAAGCAACTGACGCAGCCATTAAAAAATTAGATGCTGTACTTGTTGATAAAGAAAAAGAGTTAATGGAATTTTAATTCTTTGTTTGAAAAGCTTAGTTGATTTAACTAGGCTTTTTTTATTTTATTTATATCATTAGCTTTTAAAGTTTTGATTTGCATTTAGTGAATAATGCTTAAATATTCTAAATCAATGGGTATTGTTAGAGTGCGCATTACTTACCCAATTTCTTACCTATCCTATCAACTTGTTAAAAATTAGTGTTACTACGCCTGTTAAATTTTTTAGGCAATAAAATTGAATTAATTGTATTAGACGGCAATCGGGCAGTATCCAGATTTGTATTATGAGCAATTTGTTAATTATTTTTCTGGTCAGTTTGAAAACAAAGCAATTACTGCTGATGAACTTTACTTTAAGATTATTAACCTGTTGGAAACTACTGAAGTGTTAACCACTATATTTTAATTGCTAACAAAATATTGGAATGCATTTGAAAAAGACCTGTCAATATTGATATGGAGAAATCACGGTTCATTAAAGCTGGGTCTTTATTAAATAATTTTTCTGTTTAAATTGTCTGTAGTTAGCACAGAGTTTTGTTTTTAATTATCATAATTTAAGTATATAATGTTAGGATAATAACATCTATAGTCATATAATGTTATTATCCTAACATTACTAACAATATTTACTAGATATCATTAACAATAATTAAAGGACATTTTATGGGTTATGCAAAGTATATTGATCATACTTTACTCGCAATGAATGCGACTGAAGATCAAATACGTAAATTATGCGAAGAAGCTAAGCAGTACCATTTTTATTCTGTATGTGTTAATTCAGGTTATGTTCCTTTAGTCGCTAGCTTATTAAAAGGTAGTGATGTAAAGGTTTGTTCGGTTGTGGGTTTTCCGCTTGGTGCGATGTTAACATCGGCTAAAGCATTTGAAACCGAAATGGCTGTCAAATCAGGTGCTGAAGAAATCGATATGGTTATCAATGTCGGTTGGCTAAAAAGCAATGATTGGGAAGCAGTGAAAAAGGATATTGAAGCTGTTTTTAAAGCATGCGGTGCAGTTCCGTTAAAAGTCATTTTAGAAACTTGCTTGTTAACCAAAGAAGAAATTGTGAAAGTTTGTGCTATTTGCAAGGAAATTGGTGTTGCTTTTGTAAAAACATCGACTGGTTTTAGTGTATCTGGTGCGACGGTTGAAGATGTAAAATTGATGCGTGAAACAGTCGGTGATAAAATGGGTGTTAAAGCATCAGGTGGCATTAGAGATCGTCAAACGGCTGAAAAAATGGTTTATGCTGGTGCAAATCGATTAGGCGCTAGCGCGGGTATTGCGATTGTATCAGGCGATAAAACTTCCTCTAGCGGTTATTAATTCATCCTTCATAAGCTACTGATACAGTAGCTTATGGCTATAGATGGAATAGCAATGGAAACACAACCCAAAAAAAGAGTCAATGCACTTATTGAACATTTAAAAATAATCGATAAAATTCATTTAAAACAAGCAGCACAAATGCTTGGTGTTTCTGAAATGACAATTCGTCGTGATCTTAATAATCACTCCTCATGTTTGGCTGTTTTAGGCGGTTATGTGGTTAATCAGGCACGTCATACCATATCGCAATATTTTGTGTCTGATCAGCAAGATAAGCAAGTAATTGAAAAACGTTATATTGGTAAGTTGGTTAGTCAATTTGTTGATGAAAACGATACAATTTTTTTTGATTGTGGTACGACTATGCAATTTATCATTGATGAAATTAGTGATGATATTTCTTTCACTGCCATCTGCTACTCGCTCAATTCCTTTCTGGCATTACAAAAAAAACCAAAGTGTAAAATCATTTTATGTGGTGGGCATTATCAACTTAATAATGCAATTTTTACCAGTATTTGTTCAAATAATCAGCTCGATGTTATTTGTCCAAATAAAGCCTTTATTTCGGCAGCGGGTATCGATCTAACTCAAGGTACCACTTGTTACCATTTTGATGAGTTAAATATGAAACATAAAGCCATGAAAAAATCTAATCAAAATATATTAATTGTCGATCACACTAAGTTTAACCAAGTTAAGCCAGCTTTTATTTGTAACCTTGATGAATTTAATTTGGTAATGACAGACAAAGTACCTGATTTAGAATATGTTTCATATTTTAAAGAAAATAACATTGGTTTAATTTATTAATTATGAAAAACATCGCAATTTTAGGTTCAACAGGATCAATAGGCTGTAGCACTTTAGCGATCATTCGGCAAAATCCAACATTATTTAATGCTTATGTGCTAGTGGGTGGCAGTAATGTAAAAAAAATGACTGAACAATGCCAAGAATTTAAACCCCATTATGTGGCAATGGCAAGTGAACAAGCTGCACAACAGCTTAAAGCAAATCTTGTTGATCTAAAATTGGATATTGAAGTATTAAGTGGTGAACAAGCTATTTGTGATTTAGCACAGTTGCCCGAAGTTCACCAAGTCATGGCTGCCATTGTGGGCGCAGCAGGATTAAAACCGACGCTTGCTGCAATTGAAAAAGGAAAACGTATTTTACTGGCTAACAAAGAGTCTTTGGTTACTTGTGGACATCTGTTTATGCAAGCCGTAAAGCGATATGGCGCTGAACTGTTACCGGTTGATAGTGAACATAATGCGATTTTTCAAAGTCTGCCAACCGCCGTTCAGCATGATCTCGGGTTTGCTAATTTGGTTGATCATGGTGTGACCAAAATCGTGTTAACCGGCTCTGGGGGGCCTTTTCGAGATTGGGCTGTCAATCAATTATCTTCTGTGTCACCTTCACAAGCGATTGCTCATCCTAATTGGTCAATGGGAAAAAAGATTTCCGTTGATTCCGCTACGATGATGAATAAAGGTTTAGAATATATTGAAGCACGTTGGTTATTTAATGCCAGTGCCGAGCAAATGGAAATCATTGTCCATCCACAATCAATTATTCATTCAATGGTCCGTTATCAAGATGGCAGTGTTATTGCTCAATTAGGTGTGCCTGATATGCGGACACCTATCGCTTATTCTATATCTTATCCATTACGTATCACCTCTGGTGTTCCTGATTTAGATTTTACTCAGATGTCATCACTGACGTTTAATACACCTGATTTTAATCGTTATCCTTGCTTAAAATTAGCCATTGAGGCTTCTTGTCGAGGGCAAGCTGCAACCACGACCCTTAATGCGGCTAACGAAGTGGCGGTTGAAGCATTTTTGCAAAATAAAATTGGTTTTATGGATATTGCCAAACACGTATCGGCAACATTAGATAAACTTGTTTTACCTGAACCAACCACTATTGAGGACGTTGTGGCTATCGATACATGGGCTAGAGCACAGTCAGTTAAGGTGAATTAAAGCGTTTTATACTCTCGACAGGGTGCGCCCATGGCGACCACATTTGAAGGGATATCACGATCAACAATGCTTCCGGCTGCGATAACGGTATTATCACCGATAGTTACATTTGGCAGTATAATTACATTACCGCCAATCCAAACGTTGTGACCAATAGTAATTGGTTTTGCAAACTCAAGACCACGGCATCGTGTTTGGCTATCCAGTGGATGCCCTGAAGTGTAAAAGCCGCAATTAGGTGCAACAAGCACATTATCACCAAATGTAATTTTAGCCGCATCAAGCATGATGCAATTAAAATTGGCGAAAAAGTTTTCACCAATTTCAATATTATAACCGTAATCACATTGGAATCCCGGCATTATCGTAAACTGCTCTCCTGTTTTTCCCAGTAGCGTTTGAAACAGCTGATATCGCTGTTTTTCGGCAAGGGGGGATAATTGATTGAGTTGAAAGCAGAGATCTTGAGCGTAAAGCCGATCGTTAGCCAGTAAATGGATACCAGGATCATACAGTAACCCAGATAACATTTTTTCTTTTTCTGTCATTGAATTACGCCATTTGTTTAGCGGTTAATGCTGGATTATCGCTAATAAATGATTGTAAAAATGCGCTATCAGGTAGTGCCGTTAATGCTCCTTTTTGAGTTGTGGCTAAAGCACCACAGGCACTGGCAATGGTCATCATGCTTTCTAGCATGAGTTTATCTTCTGGCATTCCTGATGACGCTATGCTACTTAACAAACCTGCGACAAAAGCATCGCCAGCTCCGGTTGTGTCAACACTATTCACATGGTAGGAATCAAACGAAAAGGTTTTACCTTGCCATACGACAATACTGCCATCTCGACCTTTGGTCACCAATTTTAGTGGAGCATTATAGTGCTGCTGAAGTTTATTTAATGCTTCATGCCAATCTTGACTTTCTGTCAACCAAAACAGCTCTTCATCAGACAGTTTAAGAATATCTGCATCGTGACAAAACTGCGTAATAATGGTGCGCATTTCGTCTTTATCTTTCCACATTTGCTCCCGTAAATTAATGTCAAAACTAATTAACCCATTTTTAGCGGTCAGATCTTCAATAGCGGTTTTAAGTGTTTGTCGACAAGTTTGTCCAACTAATGCCAAAGAACAAAAATGTAAAATGTCTTGATTAAAATGGGGTATTGCTTGTTTTGAAAGGAATTGATCGGCTGACGGCGAGACTAAAAAAGTAAAGCTGCGTTCGCCGTTTTTACCTAAATCGACAACGACAGTACTGGTTCGATGAAGATCATCTTTTTCAAGGCTTTGGCAGTCAACATGATATTCTTTGAATGTTTTTTCCATAAAGTGACCAAACGGATCATTACCGACGCGGCCGATAAACGCCGAAGGAAGACCTAACTTAGCCACGCCAATAGCAACATTTGCAGGTGCACCCCCTGCACAAGCTTGATAATTCATTTCGCCAAATGGCAATAAATCAATAACCGCATCGCCAAGAGACCAGACTTTAGTATTATTCATTTCATTACTCGATATAATATTTGGTTAATAGGGTTTAAGGTGTGTGAATAGGTTGACGATATTTCTTATTGATATCGTCTGCTACATACAGATTAAACCAAGTTTAATAATTAGTCATTCGCCATAGACTAAATCATTTCAAAAAAAATTCATTGTTAACGTTAAAAATGTGTGACTTCCATCACATATTTTATCGCTTAATTTATCTATAGTTAACGTTAACAATTAAATTAATATACCATATAATCAGATAAATCTGATATCGGATGAACAAAGGGGATTTTATGTCTACTGCTATTGATAAAGCAAATCAAGCCGTTTTGCAATTAGAAACGACCATGAATAAACAGTATTACCCACATTTTCATTTAGCACCACAATCGGGATGGATGAACGATCCAAATGGTTTGATTTACTTTAAAGGACAGTATCATGCCTTTTATCAACATCATCCTTATGATGAAAACTGGGGACCGATGCATTGGGGGCACGCTGTTAGTGATGATTTAGTGACATGGCGAAGATTACCCATAGCCATTGCACCCGATCAAGAGTTTGATAAAAGTGGCTGTTTTTCCGGTTCGGCAGTCGAAAAAGATGGCGAATTATATTTAATTTATACGGGGCATATTTGGTTAAATGGTCAAGGTAACGATGAGCAAATTCGGCAAACCCAATGCCTTGCTATTAGTAAAGACGGTATTCATTTTGAAAAACAGGGAACGATTTTAACGCCAGAAGATGGCATCATGCATTTTCGCGATCCGAAGGTTTGGCAACAAGATGGGATATGGTGGATGGTTGTCGGCCAGCGAGATCGCAACGATGTGGGCAAAGTTTTACTGTATCGCTCACAAGATCTTAAAAAATGGCAATTTGATCATGTTGTGATAAGTGATATCGATCCTGATGTTTATATGCTTGAATGCCCTGATTTTTTTCCGTTAGGTGACAAATGGATTTTAATGTTTTCTCCGCAAGGTATGAAAGCTAAAGGTTACCAATATCGTAATCGGTTTCAATCAGGTTATATTGTTGGTGATTGGCAACCAGGACAAAAATTTTCTGTTATTAAACCTTTTCAAGAAATGGATTTTGGTCATGATTTTTATGCCCCTCAATCGTTTCTTGCAGCAGATGGACGTCGAATTATTTTTGCTTGGATGGATATGTGGGAATCAGTCATGCCGAGCAAAAAAGATAAATGGATGGGGGCATTTACCTTACCCCGTGAATTGATCTTAGATGCAGACAATAATGTTCGCAACAGACCGATTAAAGAACTTGAAGTATTACGTGAAAAACCTCAATCATTAACCAATATATTGCTGAGTAGTGAATTGAAAAATACGTCGATTGAATCAATTAGTTGTGAACTTAATGTCGAAATTGATCTCTCTGAAAGTAATGCAGAACGTTTTGGCTTGCAATTGGCAGCAACTGAAGATGGTAAACAAGCGACGTTGTTATTTATTGATTTACAATCTAATCGCATTGTACTTGATAGAAGTCTTTCTGGTTTAGAACTTAAAGGTTACCGTAGTGTACCATTACCAAAAACCGATAAGTTAAGCTTACATATTTATGTTGATGCATCATCCGTAGAAGTTTTTGTGAATAAGGATTTATATAGCTTGTCTAGTCGTATTTACCCTAAATTACCTGCGACAAGAAAGGTGAATTTATTTGCAGAAAATGGGCAGGCTAAAATCATTAAATTAGAAAGCTGGCAATTAAAATCAATCTATCAATCATGAGTCATTAACCCACCATCTCGTCTGGTGGGTTTGTCACTGTGTCTATAAAGATTGGCGTTGTAAAAATGCTGATTCAACTTGCGTTACCGTTTTTTGGGTTTGACCTGTGATGATATGTAAAGCTGCTTGTTCGCCTATTTCATAATGGGGAAGCTGTACCGTCGTTAAAGGAGGATAAAAAAGCTCGCCAGTACCCACCATATTATCATAGCCTAATATAGCAACATCGTTAGGAATATGGAAACCATTACTTAGTAAATATTGATAAGCAACAAAAGCGATCCGATCATTACCACAAATTAATACATCAAATTCAGGTTTTCTAGCACAGTGTTGTTTTAATATTTCAACTGTCATCATATATTCTTGCGCAAGATTACCTTGAGATGTAGATGTATGATAACTAATTAGGTCATCTAAATTTTTACCTGCATCAAGCCAAGCTTGTTCTGCTGCTTGACGTCTAATGCTACCGGCTAAAGTATGTTCGGATAAATAGATACAAAGCGGTTTTTGATAACCTTTATTAATGACTTGCTGCATTGCTTGGTATTGACCCGAGTAGTCATCAGGAATATAACAAGCTAATTGTTCAGAATCACTAATACAGTTGGCGAGCACCACATTTTTACCAAGTAATCTTTCAGGAAGCTCAACTTTTCTTAGTCCCATGGTGGTGTAAATAATGCCATTAGGGCGATAAGACAATAGCGTGTTAATGGCATGATTCGCGTCTTTATCGTCAAATAAATTGACAATAAACGTATTCCAGCCATGTTGCTGGGCTGTTCGTTCAATAGCTTGTAGCAGTTCAACTGAAAACGGTGTCGTGGCGGTTTCTAATGCTAAGACACCGATAGCATGTGGACCAGAATGATCACCACGTATTTTTCGTGCAGATAAATCGGGAACATAATTGAGTTGTTCAATTGCTTTTTTTACCCGTTTATATGTTTCTTTATTTAATTTTTCAGGATTATTGATTGCACGCGAAACAGTCATCAATGAAACCGATGCTAACTTTGCGACATCCTTAAGTGAAGCCATAGTTAAATCCTTTTGCTCAGCATTAAAAGGTTAATAATTAGTAATTACTTAATGTGATGATACCACAAATAAAAATGATAAAAAGTGTGAGGAATGTAACATTTATGATATCTGATTCTATCTATTTAGTTTCATTTATGACAATAATGTTAACATTAACATGTTAACGTTAAACTTCCATAATATAAGAGTACTAAAATATGAAAACGATAGAAACGGTAGAAAATAAAAATTATTGGTTCTCATCAGGTTATCTTATAACCTTTTATGCAGCATGGTCTCTTTGGTGGTCTTTTTACGCCATATGGCTTAAAAGTACAATTGGATTATCGGGCGAGCAGTTAGGAATTGTTTACGCAGCCAACTCTGCTGCCGCTATGTTTTTTATGATCTTTTATGGCATTATTCAAGATAAATTACAAATCGGTAAAGCAGTTATTACGTTTCAAAGTATTATGATGTTGCTGATTGGTCCATTTATGATTTATGTCTATGAACCATTATTAAAACACGATTTTATTCTTGGTGCTTGCATTGGTGCGCCGGTATTAAGCGCTGGGTTTATCTCTGGATGTGCTTTAGTTGATTCTTTTATTGAGCGAATAAGTCGATTATTTGGTTTTGAGTTTGGTCCTGCTCGTTTTTGGGGATCATTTGGTTATGCCGCAGCAACCTTTGTTGCCGGTATTTTATTTGGTATAAACCCGCATATTAACTTTTGGATGGCATCGGCTGTTGCAGCAATCTTTTTTACCATTAATATCCTATTTAAACCTAAACATTATTCGGAGTCCTCACCAGAAAGTGATAACCATCTTGTTGTTGAAAAAACATCAACTATTCCAACGATGAGTGAAATAGTGTCCTTATTTGGCATGAAAAAGTTTTGGTTATTTGTTTTCTTTATTATTGGAACCAATAGCTTTTATACCATTTACGATCAGCAATTATTTCCTAATTTCTATACCACTTTTTTTACTCAACAAGAATGGGGTTACAAAGTATATGGTTATTTGAACTCTTTCCAAGTTTTTTTAGAAGCTATCTGTATGATTTTAGCTCCATACATTATTTATAAAATTGGCGCTAAAAGAGCGTTATTAGTGGCGGCGTTAGTGATGATTTGCCGAATTGCATTATCAGCAACATTAGATAATGTGTATTTAATTTCATTAGTGAAACTTTTTCATGCTATTGAAACCCCGTTATTTATTTTAGCCGTATTTAAATATGTTGTTGCGAATTTTGATGAAAGATTGTCTTCGACATTATATTTAGTTGGCTTTAATATCTCATCAAATATTGGGGTTATTGTGCTTTCATGGTTAGTCGGAAAACTATTTGATACTACCGGATATTCAACCACATTTTATGCCCTTGCCGGTATTGTTCTATTGATTTTGGTCATTGCTATATTTACCTTGTGTGATGAAAAAAAAGCTAAGCTAGAATCTTCATTATCATCGTAAAAATCGTCAAAAATATGGAAACAGATTGTTTCCATTTTGCTATTTAAATGATGATAATAAAATACAACACTTGCTTACTTGATAAGTTTGCGAAACAATGTTGATTATTGTGATTAATATTTATAGGTCGTCATTGTGAACATTACGAAAAAAGTGGTTGAAGCAGATATGTTGTGGCATGCCATTCGGCAAGAAGCTTCTCAATTAGTTGAAAGTGAGCCAATGTTAGCGAGTTATTTCCATGCAACTTTACTCAATCATAAAAACTTGGGTAGTGCATTAAGTTATATTTTAGCGAATAAACTTGTTACCCAAGTAATGCCGGCAATTGAAATTCGTGAAATTGCAAGGCAAGCTTATGAGGCAGATACCACGATTATTCAATCAGCTGTGACAGATATCTTAGCGGTTTATGTACGCGATCCAGCAACAAACTACTATTCGACCCCGTTACTTTATTACAAAGGCTTTTTATCGTTACAGGCTTATCGAATTGCCCATTGGCTTTGGAAACAAGATCGTAAGTCGCTGGCTATTTTTTTACAAAGTCAAATCGCCATTGTTTTTGGTGTTGATATTCATCCAGCAGCCCAAATTGGCTGTGGTGTAATGTTTGACCATGCAACCGGTATTGTAATTGGTGAAACGGTCGTTATTGAAAATGATGTATCGATTTTGCAATCTGTGACCTTAGGTGGTACAGGTAAAGAAAACGGTGATCGGCATCCTAAAATTCGTGAAGGGGTAATGATTGGGGCTCACTCTACGATATTAGGCAATATTGAAATCGGAAAAGGGGCAAAAATTGGTGCTGGTTCGGTCGTGTTAGAGCCTGTTCCTGAGCATACAACGGTTGCCGGTGTGCCAGCGAAAGTGGTTGGATGCCCTGATTGTGACAAACCAGCCTTAAATATGAATCAAGATATTTTATATGAAAAAGAGGTTGTTTCAATTTCCGTCGACGTTGATCGACGGAAGTAAAAGAAAACAACTCACTCATTAGTGGTTGGTGGTGACATTGACATCCATTGTTGGATAAGGAATATTAATATTATTCTCAGTTAATGCGTTTTTAATATTTTCGAGTAACTCTGCTTTTAAAGCGCCATAATTTTCGTTTAGTGTCCAAACTAAAACATTAAAATTCATTGATGATGCATCAAGTACATCTAAACGAATAATTGGTTTTTTAGTGGTTAATATATTGCTGGTTTGATTAACCGCTTGATTAAGTACCTGATAAACTTTCTGGATATCGGAGTTATAACCAACATTAATCACTAGATCTAAACGTCTTTCAGGTAGACGACTATAATTAATAATATTGGCACTTACCACTTGCCCATTCGGGATGACAACCACTTCATTAGTCGGTGTGACAATTGAGGTTGAGAAAATTTGAATTGAATCAATTACTCCTCTTTGATTGTTAATCACCACTGTCTCGCCGACTTTAAACGGACGGAAAATGATCAAAATTACTCCGGCAGCGAAATTCGATAATGAACCTTGTAATGCTAAACCGACCGCTAAACCGGCAGCACCAATGACAGCAACAATTGATGCAGTTTGTACCCCTAATTGCCCTAATACGGCAACTAATGTCATTATGATAATGGCGTAATAAGATAAAGCACTAACAAATTTTACAACGGTAGGATCAACTTGGCGAATGGTTAATATGCGTTTTAGCTGACGGCTAATGAACTTGGCAATAATTCGACCAATGATAAAAATGATAATAGCAAAGCAGAAATGAAGAATATAACCAATTACTACGCCGTCATATTTATCAATAAGTGAGACTATCTGCTTTAAAATATTTTCAAAATCCATATATTATCCTCAATAAAGATTATAGAGCAGTTAGTTAAAGATTATTTTATATGTTTAAATTAATTGTTTCGCTAATAACGCCCAACGTGTATCAAAATTGGTGGTTGGTAAATATTTAAAGCCGGAACGAGAGTAGCGAACCATCATCCCTTCACAAAATGCTAATAATTGGCTGGATAAAATTCGTTCATCGGTGGTAAATGCAACGCCTTCACGAATTTTTCGTTCACGTAATACTTGCTTAATTTGAGTTTCAATTCGTTCAAACAGCTGACTAATACGTTCTTGAAGTTGCTCTTGTTCAAACATTAAGGCATGCCCAGTCATGATTCTGGTTAATCCGGGATTTTTTTCAGAAAAACCCAATATTAATGCGAGAATTAACTGTAAACGGACAAAGGTATTTAGCTCATCTTGCATAATGACATTAATGCGAGAAAGTAAAATATCTTCAATGTAGACAATTAAACTTTCAAACATTTTAGTTTTACTCGGAAAATGTCGATAAAGTGCAGCTTCTGATACACCAACACTTGCTGCTAACTTTGCTGTAGTAATGCGTTGGGTACCTTCATTAGATTCAAGCATGGTGGCTAAAGCTTGCAGTATATCTTCTTTCCTATTTTTATTTTTGCTGCTCACAATCATTTTTTACCCGAATGCCCAAATCCACCTTCGCCGCGTGCTGACGCTGTAAATTCATCAACAATATTAAATTCTGCTTGTATGACAGGAACAATAATTAACTGGGCAATGCGATCACCTGCTTCAATCACAAATGGAGTTTGACTACGGTTCCAAACCGGTACAAATAACTGACCTTGATAATCTGAATCAATGAGACCCACTAAATTACCAAGTACAATCCCATTTTTAGATCCTAACCCTGATCGAGGTAAAACTAATGCCGCTAAAGTCGGATCTGCAATATGCATGGATAAACCTGTTGGCGTTAAAATGGTTTCACCGGGTTTTATCTCGGTTGTTTTATCAAACATTGCTCGTAGATCAATGCCAGCCGAGCCTTCGGTTGCATAGGTTGGAAGCGGAAAATCATTACCTAAACGTTTATCTAATATTTTAATATCAATTTTTCTTTTCATCATGACTCGCTTTATATCGTGTTATAACAACTTCAAGTAACTGTGTTGCTAATTGTTGTTTACTACTTAATGGTAATGTTTGTTCACCATTTTGCCAATAAAGTGTTAATGCATTTTGCTCAGAATTAAAGCCAATTTTTTTATCAGAAACATCATTAGCGCAAATTAAATCTAGGTTTTTAGCCGTTAATTTTTTTAAGGCATAATTTTTAACATTTTCGGTTTCAGCCGCAAAACCAACCACAAAAGGGCGCTGTTCTTTTAACGCTGCAATATGCGCAATAATGTCAGGATTTTTGACTAACTTAATCATTAATTCATTACTATTATCTGTCTTTTTAATTTTATTTTCGGCGATAGTTTCAGCTCGATAGTCGGCAACGGCGGCACACCCAATAAAAATAGATGATTGTTTAGCAAATTTTAACGCTTCGTTATACATCTCATTTGCACTTTTTACATCAATTCGATTCACATTTTTGGGCGTATCTAAATTTACCGGACCACTTATTAGGGTTACCTTTGCACCCATTTCGGCGGCTACTTTAGCAATAGCAAATCCCATCTTTCCTGAACTATAGTTACTAATATATCGAACAGGATCTAACTCTTCAATCGTTGGGCCAGCCGTGATGGTTAGCGATATGCCTGATAATGCAGATGAAGTTGAAAAATAACCTTCAAATTGTTCGACAATTGCTTGAGGTTCAACCATTCGCCCTGGACCGTAATCACCGCAAGCTTGAAAGCCATCGTCGGGGCCTAAAATGAATGTATTTCGATTACTTAGTACAGATAGATTATGTTGGGTTGCTGCTGCTTTATACATCTGTTGATTCATGGCTGGTGCTAACGCAATATTTGCTGATGTTGCTAAACAAACCGTAGATAACAGGTCATCGGCAATGCCATTGGCTATTTTAGCAATAATATTCGCTGTTGCAGGGGCGATTAATACTAAATCCGCCCATTTTGCCAGTTCAATATGGCTCATAGAGAGTTCAGCAGAAGGATCAAATAATTCAGTTGAAACAGGATTACCTGAAACGGCTTGTAACGTCATTGTTGTGACAAAATGGCTAGCCGAGTCAGTGACGATTACTCTTACGTCCGCTCCCGCTTTTTTTAAATGGCGAACAAGATCCGGGCATTTATAAGCAGCTATGCCTCCTGTAATTCCTAATAAAATATGTTTACCAGAAAGATTCATGATCAAGTTTCCTTCACCTTCAAATCAAAATCACTATATTACCACAATTCATTTAGATAATAAGTAACTCTTTCGCATTGGCTAATGTTGCATCAGTAATTTTATCTCCGCCTAAAAGTCGGGCTAATTCATTTAAACGTCCATTATTGTCTAATTTTTGCATATCAGTTGATGTCTGTTTGCTGTTAGTTTGCTTACTGACAAAGTAGTGTTGATTAGCTTGTCCCGCAACTTGTGGTAAGTGGGTAACGGTAATAACTTGGGTAGATTGTCCAAGCTGTCTTAATAATTGCCCAACTTTAGAAGCAGTAGGGCCGCTAATGCCCACATCGATTTCATCAAATATCAGTGCCGGTGTATCCATTTTTTGAGCCGTCAAAACCTGTATTGCTAGCGCAATACGTGATAATTCACCGCCAGATGCCACTTTGGCAAGGGGCAAGGCATGCTGTCCGACATTGGTCGTAACTAAAAAAGTAACTTGGTCGGCGCCGTCTTCATTTAAACGCGTTTCATCAAAGGTTATATCAATGCTAAATTGTCCATTAGGCATAGATAATTCATGCATAATAGCCGTGACTTTTTTGGCGAGTGCTTTACTGCTCGTTAAGCGTTTTTGATGTAATTTTTGGGCAAGTTCAAGTGCAAATTGATGATATTTGGTGATATCTGCCTTTAGTTGTTCACTTTGTTCATCTTGTTGATTAATCTGTTTGAATTCGGTAAGCAAATTCTGATGCAATTCAGGAAGTGCCTCTGGTGCAACATGGTGTTTACGGGCAAGCGCTATTTGCTTTGATAGCCGTTGTTCAAGTTGCATGACACGCGCTGGATCAAGCTCTAAACTTTCGCTGTAATGGCGCAGTTCATAACTGGCTTCTTTGATCTGGATAGCGGCTTCTTCCAGCATGTTAAACACGTTACTTAAATTTGGATCGAGTTCGGATAACTCCTGCACACTGTTTTTAACACTACCAAGGAGATTACTGACATTATATTCATCCGCTTCATCTAAAAGCATCACCGATTGTTGGCTAAGCTGAATTAACTGTTCACTATTCGATAAACGTTTGTATTCTTCATCAATTTGTTGGTATTCCCCTTCAATAGGTGAAAATTCATTTAGCTCTTTAAGTTGATATTGTAATAACTGAACATGTGCTTCTCGTTCTTGTCGTGATGCTTGATATTGTTCATAAGTCTGGCGTGCTACTTTCCATTGCTTATAAGCTTGCTGCATTTGATTGAGCAGTGATGGCTCATTCATATAATGATTGAGTAATAACTGCTGATATTCACTTCGTAAAAGACGTTGGGGTTCATGTTGTCCATGAATTTGGATTAACATTTGTCCTAAATCTTTGAGTTGGGATATGGGCACAGCACGACCATTAATAAAGGCTTTTGAACGTCCATCTTGATTGATAACTCGTCGTAATATACATTCATTACCTTCGTCTAGTTGATTTTCGGTTAGCCAAGAAAAGGCGGCTGGTGTGTCATCAAGCACAAAGCAGGCTGAAATATCGACACGTTCAGCACCTAAACGGATAGATGAAGCATCGGAACGATTGCCTAAACAGAGCCCTAAAGCATCGATCGCGATCGATTTCCCTGCTCCGGTTTCACCGGTTATAGCAGTCATCCCGGTTGTAAAGTCAACTAACAGGTGATCGACGATAGCAAAATTATTGATAGTAAGTTGAGTTATCATAAAAAATTAATCAGTAAGGCTAGTGATAATATGAGCAGTATAGCAACAAAAATACTGTAAATAAATACAGTTTAATGGTGTTTTGTGAGAAAACTCGTGTTTATTGATGATTTGAATATCCACTGTCATTTGTTTTTTATAAAAGTTAAATAACGAAAATCCCGTGAATTTACGATGAAATATGAAAAAATTGAATATTTTTCTTTGTAAAGTGAGTTTTAGATCAAGTTTTACCA
Organism: Gilliamella sp. B3801; assembly: GCF_026536645.1. Taxonomy (NCBI): domain Bacteria; kingdom Pseudomonadati; phylum Pseudomonadota; class Gammaproteobacteria; order Orbales; family Orbaceae; genus Gilliamella; species Gilliamella sp. B3801. The sequence continues at coordinate 241,159 of NZ_JAFNNR010000004.1, read as the reverse complement.
ATTATTATAATAGATTTTCTTGTGAATTAATCTTATTATACCCTCTTTCAACCTAAATTATTATGCAATATAATTTGGAAAATTTTAACAATAATTAAGGACATTTAACATGTTTGGAAATAAAACAAATCGTCAAATTATTATTTGGACAACTCTGATTGGTGGATTCATTAGTGCGTTAGTTAAATGGGGCTCAGAAGTCAACATGCCTCCTCGTGTACCCGGTGAAGTTTCTCCTCCTGCAGCACATATTGATGCATGGCTTGGTTGGTTAGGTATTAATTCTCACTCGCTTGATTATGCTTATCAAACGGCTATCGTTTCAGGTGCAGTGACACTTTATCACTGGCTATTTAGTTTTGCATTTGCTTTTGTCTATGTGTTTATTGCCTACTTTTGGAATAAAATCCGATTATGGTATGGTGCATTTTACGGCATTATCATTACCGTCACCATGCATGGCTTTTTAATTCCACTACTTGGTTTCCGTCATCCTGCTTACGATCCAGAGGGTACAGTAGGTTGGTTATGGAATTTAAATGGTTATGAACTTTGGAGTGAATTTTTAGGACATATCTACTGGGGTGTGTCGATTGAAATTTGTATGATTGCCGTACTTGCTTATTTTTCAAGACCTATTCGTGGTGAATGGCGTAAATAGTCCATTTTTCTAAAAAATTAACTAAAATCCTTCTGACAATATAACGTTAGAGGGATTTTTTTTGATGTTTAGATATAGAAAAAAACTATATCAATCAATAAAAAACTAGAATTATTCAATAACAGTTTTTTTTGTTATCTTTTTTGCTACTTAAGAAATGTGATGAAAGGAAAACAAAAAATGAATACTGCTGTAATTGGATATCCTCGTGTTGGTAAGCTTCGTGAACTTAAATTTGCTACCGAAGCTTATTTTAAAGGCAATAAAAGCCAGACTGAATTATTAAATGACGCTAAAGCACTACGTGCTGAGCATTTGCAACAACAAGCATCACATAACATTGCTTTTATCTCCTCAAATGATTTTTCGTTTTATGATGCAGTATTAGATACCGCTTGTTTACTCAATGTTATTCCAAAACGTTACCAAGATTTAAGTTTACCGGAATTGGATCGTTATTTTGCAATGGCACGGGGTTATCAAGGTGAAAAAGGTGATGTTCGTGCATTGGCAATGAAAAAGTGGTTTAACACCAACTATCACTACTTAGTACCTGAAATTGAAGATTCAGTACAGATTAAATTAGCTGGCACAAAGCCTTTTGATGAATATCAAGAAGCGAAAGCACTTGGTATACAAACTAAACCAGTTGTTATTGGTGCGTTAACATTTTTCAAACTTGCACAGTATTTAGGAAATAAAAAACTGGTTGATTTTAAAGCTGATATTATTAAAGCTTATCAAGACATCATTCAAAAATTTACGACACTTGGCGCACAGTGGATTCAAATTGATGAACCAATTTTGGTGACTGATTTAAATAAAGATGATATTGCTTTATTTACTGAACTTTATCAGGCTATCTTATCGGTTAAAGGGACAACTAAAGTCGTGTTACAAACCTATTTTGGTGATGTTCGTGATTGCTACAAAGAATTAGTGGCGCTACCATTTGATGGTATTGGACTGGATTTTGTTGAAGGCAAGCAGTCATTAGCATTACTTGAAAATCATGGATTCCCGTCTGATAAAGTGTTATTTGCTGGTGTGGTTAATGGTAAAAATATTTGGAAAAATAATTATCAAAAAACATTGGCATTAGTGACTAAAATTAAACAAAAAGCGGGTAAAGTGGTGATCAATACGTCATGTTCTTTACTCCATGTGCCTTACACATTGCAAAATGAAACAAAGTTAACGATTCAACAACGTGCTTATTTTGCTTTTGCTCAAGAAAAACTTCAAGAACTTGCTGAACTGGGGCTTTTAGTTAACGAGTCCCAACCTGAAAATCATGCAGCGTTTAAAGCTAATCAAACGTTATTTACGCGTGAACGAGAAGGCGCCAATCAAGCAGTACGTCAGAAAGTCGCTGCATTAAAAGAATCCGATTTTACTCGTTTGCCAGCGTTTTCAGTCCGTGAAGCAGCACAGAAAAAAGCCTTTAATTTGCCACTTCTACCAACAACAACGATTGGTTCATTCCCACAAACTCCTGATGTTCGTTTAAATCGAGCAAAATTCAAAAAAGGTGAAATTTGTTTGAATGAATATACCGAGTTTAATAAGCAAAAAATTGCAGAATGCATTAAGCTCCAAGAAAAGATTGGTATTGATGTGTTAGTTCATGGTGAATTTGAACGTAATGATATGGTCGAGTATTTTGGCGAAAGTTTAAATGGTTTTGTCTTTACTGAAAAAGCATGGGTGCAATCATACGGTACTCGTTGTGTTAAACCACCTATTGTTTGGGGTGATATTTCACGCTCTAAACCCATTACTGTTGAGTATTCACAGTACGCACAAAGCCTCACTGATAAACCTGTTAAAGGCATGTTAACTGGCCCAGTCACGATCCTTAACTGGTCGTTCCCTCGTGAAGATATTTCACAAAAAGAATCGGTCTTCCAAATTGGTTTAGCAATCAGTGATGAAGTGTTAGATCTTGAAGCGGCGGGTATTAAAGTTATCCAAATTGATGAGGCGGCGCTAAAAGAGAAATTACCACTACGTAAAGCGGATTGGAATAGTGAATATTTAGATTGGGCTATTCCAGCATTTAGATTAGTTCACAGCAAAGTACAAGCTGATACACAAATTCATACGCATATGTGTTACAGCGAATTTGCTGACATCATCAAAGATATTGATGCAATGGATGCTGATGTGATTTCGTTTGAAGCTTCTCGTTCAAATCTGCAATTGATTGACGTACTTAAAGCTAATCACTTTAAAACAGAAGTTGGGCCAGGTGTTTATGATATCCATTCACCTCGTGTCCCACCGGTTGCCGAAATTAAAGCCACGATTGAGAAGTTACTGGCTAAAATTGAAAAGCAAAAATTATGGATTAATCCAGATTGTGGTTTAAAAACGCGTGGCGAAAAAGAAGTTGTTGAAAGCTTAGAACATTTAGTTCAAGCAACATTAGAAGTTCGAAAAACACTCAATTGATAAGCTTTTTTGACGCTAAATAACGTTGTTAAGCCTTATTATTCCGCCGCCGATTTTGAGCGGCGGAAATGTCAGTAAGGACAATCGTTGGCACACGAATGGATGAAACAAATGAAAACAAATTTACTTTTTAATAAAAAAACGGTGTTCTCTTTTGAAGTGTTTCCACCTAAAAAAACGTCGCCTTTAGAGACTATCTATAGCACATTACGCGAACTTGGCTATTTTAAGCCTGATTTTATCAGTGTAACTTATGGCGCTGGTGGCAGTTTGAACGGTCAAACCACTATTGATATTGCCCACTCGGTCAAACACACTTATGGCATTGAAAGTGTCGCTCATTTACCTGGTATTAATTTTGATAAAGCAGAAATGCAAAAAATTCTACATGATCTTAAATGTGCTGGTATTGATAATGTGCTTGCCTTACGAGGCGATATTAATCCTAATATTGCGCCTAAAGATGATTTTCGCTATGCCAGTGAATTGGTCTCATATATTAAAGAAAATGGGGATTTTAATGTAATAGGTGCTTGTTATCCGGAAGGGCATCTTGAAACCTCAACCCTAAAACAAGATTTGATACATTTAAAAGAAAAGGTGAATGCAGGTACCGATCAGTTAATCTCACAGCTCTTTTTTGATAATGACTATTTTTATACTTTTTTAGATAAAGCACATGATATGGGAATTAACGTACCGATAGAAGCAGGTATTATGCCGGTGACCAATAAAAACCAAATAGAGCGCATGGTATCGATGTGTGGGGTTAATCTTCCGAAGAAGTTTAAACAGATGATGGAAAAATATGAACATCATCCTGATGCATTCCGTGATGCAGGAATTGCTTATGCTATAGATCAGATTGTTGATCTTGTTTCACAAGATGTTGATGGTATCCATTTGTATACGATGAATAATAGCTATATTGCCAGAAGAATCAGTGAGGCAGTATCAACGTTACTTGCAGTACCTAAATCGGCATAATGTGTAACTAATAGAAAAAGCTGAAATATTGAAGAATTGGTTGCGGGGGCTGGATTTGAACCAACGACCTTCGGGTTATGAGCCCGACGAGCTACCAAGCTGCTCCACCCCGCGTCAAAGAGGTCGCTATATTATAGTATTAAAATAATAAAGCAATACCTTTTTGGCGCAACTGCCCCATTTTTGAACACATTATCTATAAATAGACACTTTCTTTACTAAAATGTATGCCTTTTCTTAAATTTTTTAGACAAAAATCACTTTGTTTTTTAATTAAAAGCTAGGCTGCTATTTATTGCATATTAGAGTAATTGTTATTTATTCAAGCAAGAAAAGAAAAAATGTCTAATCAATATCATGATTATGTTTGCGTGGAAAGGTTAAATTAACGCTACCATTTAAAAATATCCTTAATACTATATTTTAATAGTATTAAGGTTTTTGTTCTCAGCACTTCTGTTAGCCACTATTTTTTTACAGGCTTACTTTTTACCCAATATTTATGCGTAAAGTGTTTGCAGTGAAACAACATATTGTGCTGGATCGCAGTCTAATGCAACCGTTGTGGCATAAGCGGCGTTCATCGTTGTATCATAGTGAACTTTGTACTGTATTGCACTACGACGCAGAATTTTCGATGCTTCAATGGCTGCGCGTCCCGAAGTGGTATTAAGAATATAACTATATTCACCGTTTTTGATATGGTTATGAATATTCGGGCGTCCTTCGTTTTCTTTTTTGACCATTTGGCATGGTATGCCAGCTTGTTGTAATGCCTTAGCGGTGCCAAAAGTCGCATCAATACTAAACCCATGCGCAATTAATCGTTTAGCGATCGCTAACAAGCGAGTTTTATCTTGATCACGAACAGATAACAAGGCTTTCCCCGATTTTTTCATATTCGATAAACTACCTAATTGTGCTTTAGCAAAAGCTTCGGCAAAGGTTTTACCGATTCCCATTACTTCACCTGTGGAACGCATTTCTGGCCCTAAAATTGGGTCAACGCCACTAAATTTATTAAATGGTAAAACCACTTCTTTTACTGAGTAATAAGGTGGAATAAGCTCACGGGTCATGTTTTGTTTAGCAAGTGTTTGACCTGTCATGACTCTAGCGGCTATTTTGGCAAGTGGCAGTCCTGTTGCTTTCGACACGAATGGCACGGTGCGAGCAGCTCGAGGGTTGATTTCAATCAAATAAATTTGATTATCTTTGACGGCAAATTGCCCATTCATCAAACCTTTAACATTAAGTTCCAAAGCTAACTGTTTGGCTTGTTTGCGCAATTTGTCTAAAATGTCCGGACTTAATGTATAAGTGGGTAATGAACAAGCGGAATCGCCTGAATGAATACCCGCTTGCTCAATGTGCTCCATAATGCCGCCGATCATAATTTGTTCGCCGTCGGCAATCACATCAATATCAACTTCAATTGCGTCATCTAGAAAGTGATCAAGCAATACAGGCGCATTGTTAGATTCGCTGATAGCAGTTTTAAAATATCGCCTTAAATCGGATTCATTATAAACAATCTCCATTGCCCGACCGCCAAGCACGTAAGAGGGTCTGACCACTAATGGATAGCCAATCTGTTCGGCTTTAATGACGGCTTCTTCAATATCAGTCACGGTAGCATTAACCGGTTGTTTCAAATTTAGTTTTTCGACAATTGCTTGAAAGCGTTGACGATCTTCAGCCTGATCGATTGCATCAGGTGAAGTACCAATTATTGGTAATCCTGTTGCTTCCAGTGCTCGAGCCAATTTAAGCGGTGTTTGTCCACCGTATTGGACGATTACACCGTTTGGCTTTTCAACGCAGGCAATTTCTAGCACATCTTCCAATGTAACAGGCTCGAAATAGAGTCGATCTGAAATATCATAATCAGTTGATACCGTTTCAGGATTACAGTTAACCATAATGGTTTCATAACCATCTTCACGTAATGCTAGTGCTGCATGCACGCAACAGTAATCAAACTCAATACCTTGCCCAATCCGATTAGGTCCACCGCCTAATATCATAATTTTGGGGCGATGAAATTGTGGTTTGGCTTCGCACTCTTGTTCATAGGTTGAGTAAAGATAAGCCGTATCGGTTGAGAATTCTGCTGCACAAGTATCAACCCGTTTATAAACCGGATGAATATGGTATTGGTTTCGTCGATCACGAACGTCTTGCTCTTTAACATTCAGCAGTTTAGCGATTCGTAAATCTGAAAAACCTTTACGCTTAAGTTGCCATAATGATTCTGAATTAAGGCTAGCTAATGATTGCGATTTTAGTTGGTTTTCAAGGCTGATAAGTTCTTCAATCTGCACAAGAAACCAGCGATCAATATTGGTTAATGTGAAAACGTTGTCTAAACTGAAACCGGCTCGAAAAGCATCCGCAATATACCAAATTCGTTCAGCCCCAGCTTCTTGTAGTTCATAACGTATTTTGTTGAGGTTTTTTTCATCATCATAATTGTCAATTTTCGGATCAAAACCACACGCACCAACTTCAAGTCCTCGTAGCGCTTTTTGTAATGATTCTTGAAAAGTGCGCCCAATCGCCATGACTTCACCTACTGATTTCATTTGTGTTGTTAAGCGATCATTACAACCGGCAAATTTTTCAAAGTTAAAACGTGGAATCTTAGTGACGACATAGTCGATCGAAGGCTCAAATGATGCCGGTGTTCTACCGCCTGTAATATCATTGGCGAGTTCATCAAGAGTATAACCGACTGCCAGTTTGGCGGCGATTTTAGCGATAGGAAAACCAGTTGCTTTTGACGCTAATGCGGATGAGCGTGATACCCGTGGGTTCATTTCAATGACAATCAAGCGTCCAGTTTTGGGATCGACCGAAAATTGAACATTTGATCCGCCTGTTTCTACCCCAATTTCACGAAGTACCGCTATCGAGGCATTACGCATGATTTGATATTCTTTATCAGTCAAGGTTTGAGCTGGGGCAACAGTAATGGAATCGCCGGTATGAATGCCCATAGGGTCAACATTTTCAATTGAACAGACAATTATGCAGTTATCATTTTTATCTCGCACAACTTCCATTTCGTACTCTTTCCAACCGATCAATGACTCATCAATCAGTAGTTCTTTCGTTGGTGATAAATCTAATCCTCGAGTACAAATTTCATCAAATTCTTGAGTATTATAAGCAATTCCACCACCGGTACCGCCCATCGTAAATGAAGGACGAATAATGCAAGGAAAGCCCACTTGTTCAAGTACGGTATAAGCTTCTGTCAGTGAATGGGCAATACCCGAACGAGCCGTATCAAGACCAATTTTTTTCATGGCTTGATCAAAACGTTTGCGATCTTCGGCTTTATCAATGGCGTCAGCAGTGGCACCGATCATCTCAACATTAAATTGTTTTAAAATACCACGTTTTTCAAGTTCCAGAGCGCAGTTAAGGGCAGTTTGTCCTCCCATTGTGGGTAAAATCGCATTGGGTCTTTCTTGTTCGATAATTTTGCTCACCGTTGTCCAATGAATAGGTTCAACGTAGGTTGCATCTGCCAGTTCAGGATCGGTCATAATGGTGGCAGGATTAGAATTCACTAAAATAACCCGATAGCCTTCTTCACGTAGTGCTTTGCAGGCTTGTGCGCCTGAATAATCAAATTCACATGCTTGACCAATAACAATCGGGCCTGCGCCAATAATTAAAATAGTGTTGATGTCTGTTCGCTTAGCCATGTTATTGCTCCTGCTGGTAAAATTTAATTAACTCTATAAAGTGATCAAAAAGCGGGGCGGCATCATGTGGTCCAGGACTGGCTTCGGGATGTCCTTGAAAACTAAAAGCGGGTTTTTGATTATGATGAATACCTTGTAATGAGCCGTCGAATAGGGATTGATGCGTAACACGTAAGTGAGCCGGTAAACTGTGTTCATCAACGGCAAAACCATGATTTTGCGCGGTAATTATGACACGATCATGCTCAAGATCTTTAACCGGATGATTTCCACCATGGTGACCAAATTTCATTTTTATGGTTTTCGCACCACATGCTAGCGCTAACAGCTGATGTCCAAGACAGATGCCAAATATCGGAATATTGGTGGTTAAAAACTGTTTAATGGCATCTATGGCATACGTACACGGTGCTGGATCGCCAGGCCCATTAGATAAAAAGATACCATCAGGATGTAATGCTAAAACTTGTTCGGCACTCGTTTTAGCCGGCACAATGGTTAATTTGCAACCCCGTTCAACTAACATTCGTAAAATAGTTTGTTTAACACCAAAATCATAGGCAACAACATGATAGGGTAAAGCACTTTCAGGTTTTGGTGTTGGATGCTCATTTTGTCTTGTCCAAATGCCTTGCGTCCAACAATAACTTTTAGCACACGTTACTTCTTTAGCTAAATCAAGTCCGGTTAATCCTTTAAAATTGAGAGCTATTTGTTTGGTTGCTTCTGCATTTTCGAGTAAAGTCTGTTTATCTTTGCCCGTTACAATAACGCCATGTTGTGCGCCTTTTTCACGTAAAATACGGGTTAAACGGCGGGTATCAATATCGGCAATAGCAACAACATTGTGTTTTTTTAGATAACTGGAGAGATCTTTTTCACAGCGATAATTACTGGCTAATAGTGGCAAATCACGAATAATAAGTCCTTTTGCGTAAACTTGATTTGATTCAGCATCTGCATCATTAGTGCCCACATTACCAATATGTGGATAAGTTAAAGTAACTAATTGTTCACAGTAAGAGGGATCGGTCAATATTTCTTGATAGCCAGTCATTGAGGTATTAAAAACAACTTCGCCAACAGTTTGACCTTCAGCGCCGATAGATGTACCGATAAATTGTGAACCGTCTTGTAATATAAGGAGGGCATAAGTTTGCATGATTAAAAAGACCTTTAAGAATAAAAAATCATTATATATGAATAAAAATTCATTGCTATTAATCTTGAGAAGATAATATTTAGCCATTTTATTACACTTTTTTATACAAAAAAAGCAATATTATTAAAATTAATTGAATAATAATGTCTCATTTTTGAGACTTGTAACGAATCACATAAATTATCAAAGATATTATTATGTTTAGCTTGAAAGTGAATAATTATTCAAATAGAATGGCGTGAATAATAATCTCGATTAGGAGCTCGTCATGCACGGTTTTTATCAGCGCCACTTTTTACGTTTACTCGATTTCACCCCAAGCGAAATTAATCAATTAATCGATCTTTCTATTCAATTAAAGCACGCTAAGCAACAAGGCACTGAAAAAAAACATCTGATGGGTAAAAATATTGCCTTAATTTTTGAAAAAGACTCAACCCGTACGCGCTGTGCTTTTGAAGTGGGCGCATTTGATCAGGGTGCCCAAGTGACCTATTTAGGTCCAAGTGGGAGCCAAATAGGCCATAAAGAATCTATTGCAGATACTGCCCGTGTATTAGGACGGATGTATGACGGTATTGAGTATCGAGGTTATGGACAAGATATTGTCGAAACTTTAGCGAAGTATGCCGGTGTCCCAGTGTGGAATGGATTAACCACCGAAGCACACCCTACACAGATTTTAGCTGACTTTATGACCATGAAAGAACATATCGGCAATCGGGCATTAAGCAGTGTCAAATTCGCCTATCTAGGTGATGCGCATAATAATATGGGGAATTCGTTAATGGAAGGCGCAGCTTTAATGGGTATGGAGATTCGTTTAGTGGCGCCTAAAGCGTGCCAACCCGAATCGGAACTGGTCAAAAAGTGCCAAGATATAGCAAAAACGACAGGGGCTAAAATCATTTTAACAGATGATGTCGCTGACGGTGTAAATGGCGTTGATTTTCTCTATACCGATGTGTGGGTTTCCATGGGAGAACCTAAAGACGTTTGGGATGAACGGGTCAAACTGTTAGCACCTTATCAAATTAATAAAAATGTGATTAATCTTACTCATAATCCCGATGTGAAATTTATGCACTGTTTGCCCGCTTTTCACGATATGAATACCACCGTCGGCAAGCAAATGGCAGCGCAATATGGTTTAATAGATGGTTTAGAAGTGACTAACGATGTATTTGAATCTCGACACAGTATTGTTTTTGATGAAGCAGAAAATCGTTTACATACCATTAAAGCCGTAATGGTTGCAACGTTAACCAAAGACGAATAATATAATACTCATCAATAAAAATGCTAATTAACTATCAGCATTTTGCTATGTTTGCCGACGTTAAGTCGGCATCATTTTATCAAATTTAAAAGCAAACATGACAAAACAAGCACGTAATAAAGATTTTAAAAAACACTTAAAACTTACTAATCCGATCCATTTTTTAGCGGTGGGATTAGGAAGTGGCTTATCCCCAATTATGCCTGGCACAATGGGGTCATTAATGGCGATTCCGCTGTGGTTGTTATTTAACGAGTTACAACCGATTTTATATTGGATCTTTATTATTGTGACATTTATGTTTGGCTGTTTTCTTTGTCAAAAGACATCAGATGATACGCATACGCATGACTCAGGGCATATCGTTTGGGATGAATTTGTTGGTATGTGGATAACGCTATTTTTTATTCCACAATATTCACTACTATGGATTGCGATTGCTTTTGTTGCTTTTCGAGTATTTGATATGGCAAAACCTTGGCCTATTCGTTGGTTTGATAAGCGTGTGCCCGGTGGTTTTGGTATTATGGTGGATGATGTAATTGCAGCGATTTTTTCATCCCTGACTGTTTATGTGTTGGCTTATGTGATTCCCTGCTGATTTAAAACAACAGCATTTTTACCTTCTTGGTATGCTCGCAGATTAAAATGATTACCTGCGAGCCATAATCGATAATGATTTTCTGTCTAAAAGTGGTTAGCTAAATGATTTAATACATTTTTTGTGACCAACCCAATTTACTGGAAAGGTTATTAAAATAATCATAATCTTTAGAATGAATTAAATTAAATTCATATCCAGAACGGCGAATAATAACATCATGGCTTGGTTTGACCGGTAAAATAATTTGGCTATCGCAAGCAATATTCAAATCTAATGCAGTGGTTGGAAACTTAAGATGGATAGGGTTATCACTTTTGATGACTAATGGTCTTACCGCCAATGAGTGTGGAAACATTGGTGTAATAATGAGTGCATCTAAGTGAGGCGCTAAAATTGGTCCACCAGCAGACAAGGAGTAGGCGGTAGAGCCGGTTGGGGTTGCAATAATTAAACCATCCGCACGCTGTGAGAATGCATTGCGTTCATTGATATACACATCGTAATCAATCATATGCGCAACCGTGTTGGGCGTAACGACAATTTCATTAACAGCAAAACCGGAATTGATGAGATTGCCATTATCATAAATTGAAACTTCAAGTAAAAAGCGAGGGTCATCGTCATATTTTCCGGCAATAACTGGACTTAACTGTTCCACGACTTGCTCATGCGAAATGTCGGTTAAAAAGCCCAAATTACCCCGATTCACACCGATTACTCTAATTTTATAGTGTGATAAATAGCGAGCCGAACGCAACATATTGCCATCGCCACCAACAACAATGGCCAGATCAGCTTGTTCTCCAATCGTATCCAAATTGGCATAGACATTGGCTGGAAATTTAATAAATTCCGCTAATCGGTCTTCAACTAAAACACGAATACCTAATTTGATTAACCAATCATAAAGCACTCTGTGGGTTTCGATAGCGTCTAATTTGCGTGGAATGCCAACTAAACCAATACATTTAAATGGTGCACCCATAAAATATCCTTGTCATTTTTTTATTTAAGTATCATTGATTTTTTTAATTAAAAATAAAAAAATATATATTAACCTATAGAGATAACCTTGCAATAACAAAAATCGTCCCCATAATAACCTTAATTCACTAAGTTTTCGACTATATTTGGAGTACCTTATGACAGAGCAAGACAAGAACATGTCAGAAAATGAACCTAACATTGATGTAGCGGTAGAAGAACCAAAAGAATCAGAAGCGCCAGCTGAACCGAATTACGAGGAGCAATTAAAAGCGAAAAATGCACGTATTGCTGAATTAGAACAGGCATTACAAATTGCGAAAAAAAATGAGAGTGAGGCGATGATTCGTGCCCGTGCTGAGATTGATAATGTTCGTAAACGTGTTGAACAAGACGTTGATAAAGCACGAAAATTTGCGTTAGAAAAATTTTCGAATGAATTGTTGCCAGTTATCGATAATTTAGAGCGAGCTTTAGAATCTACCGATAAAAATAATCCTGAACATCAAGCAACTGTTGAAGGATTAGAGCTTACCTTAAAATCATTTTTAGATACCGTCAAAAAGTTTGGGATTGAGGTGATTAACACAGTAGATTCACAATTAAATCCTGATGTTCACCAAGCGATTAGCATGGTTGAATCGCCAGATCATCAATCTGGTCAAATCGTCAATACCATTCAAAAAGGTTATACCTTAAATGGTCGTTTAATTCGTCCGGCAATGGTGATTGTTGCGAAATAAATAAGCGATTATGCTGAGATAAAAGGGAAATCGAGTATTTCCCTTTTTTGTTTCGGTTTGCTTAAAAAGATAGGTTAATACACCCTTTATCTTTTATTTATGCTGTTTTGGCAATGATAAAAATCCTTTTATAAACTCAACGATTGGAGCGGCTTGATTGATATCAAATACAGGTAGCTGACTCTCTAATGGCTCATCACTGGCGATGGCTAAGGTATATTCGTCAATATATAGCTGAGGTTGATTTGTATGCCGATGACAAATAATTTTAGGTATTTTCTCTTCTTTAAATCCTTCAACCAAAACGATATCGACATGGCTAAATTGGTTAATAAGTGTCGATAAATCGACAGGATTGTTTGGGGTCTCTTCAATAAATGCATAGCGGTTATCACAAGCAATAATGGTTTGTAAAGAACCGGCTTTTCGCAGTTCATAACTATCTTTTCCGGGAATATCTAGTTCAATATTATGATGCGCATGCTTTAACGAGCCTATGCGAAAACCCTGTTCGACCAATAAAGGAATTATTTTTTTGAGTAGGGTCGTTTTACCACTGCCACTATAGCCACTAATTCCAATCATTTTTGTATTGTTCATAGACTCTCTGCTTTATCGTGTTATATTGAAGATGCGATTAATATAACATCATATTAAAAAATGAAGGCGGAATAAAGGTAATGATATGTATGATTTTTTGAATGATTATAACCAAACAGTGCATCCAAGCTTGTTAAAAAGCTTTGTTGAAACGACCAATAAAAAGTTAAGTGGCTATGGTTTAGATGAGTGCTGTCATCAAGCTAAAGAAAATATCAAAAAGCGTCTAAAATCGCCGAATGCAGATATACATTTTATGCCAGGCGGAACTATCACGAATTTAACGGTTATTTCGCATATTTTAAAACCTTATCAAGCGGTTATTGCGACCGAAAGTGGACATATTAATGTGCATGAAACAGGGGCGATTGAAGCAACAGGACATAAAGTATTAACGGTGAAAAGCCAAGATGGAAAATTGACGCCTGAATTGCTAAAACCCGTTTTGGCACATCATCGTGATGAACATATGGTACAACCTAAATTAGTGTATATTTCAAACACCACCGAACTTGGTACTATTTATAGTAAGCAAGAGCTTAAAAAGCTATATCAATTTTGTCAAAATAATCAACTTTATCTGTATTTAGATGGTGCACGTCTGGCAATGGCATTAGCCGCAAAAGATAATGATCTAACCTTTCCGGATTTAGCTAAATATACCGATGTTTTTTATATAGGTGGCACGAAAGTGGGGGCATTTGCGGGTGAAGCATTGGTGTTTAATAACCTGACGATTAACCAAGATTTTCGATTTAGTATGAAGCAAAAAGGCGCAATTTTAGCTAAAAGTTGGATTGTTGCCGTACAAATGAATGCGTTGATGCAAAACAACTTGTATATCAAACTGGGTAAGCATAGTAATTATATGGCAGATAAACTGCAAACACTGTTTGAAAATGCTGGATTTTCATTCTTAAGTAAACCACAAAGCAATCAATTATTTGTTAGTGTGCCAAAACGATTAGCCAAGAAAATCCTTGCATATTATTCGGTCGATAATCTTGGGGCAATTGATGAGGCGCATATCGGGTTACGTTTTTGTACTTCTTGGGCAACACAGGATGTTGAAATAGACGATTTTGCTAAACACCTAACAAAATGGAATAAATAGCAGTTTAATCTAGAAATAAGAGATTTATTTTTTTGATTGAGTGAGTTGCTCAAGTATCTCAGGGGTATTAATATTGGTAAAACATGATGGTTTATCACTAAAATCGACAGCATAAGCATTGATTTGTTGTAAAAATAACATCAATTTACGTTCACCTTGTGCCAAATAAGCTTTAAGTGGGGTAATTATGGTTTTATGAATCAATAAAATGGTTGGATGATGATACCGCCCGTCAAAGGGATAAATAGCGTAATGTGTCGTGGTGTGTTGGGTTAAACGAAAGATTAAATCGTCAGGTAAAAAAGGCGTATCACAACTGACAAATAAGTTCCAGTCGGTAGTGCTACGTAATAACCCACTGTAAATGCCGGAAAGGGGGCCATGATAACCCGCTAAATCATCAATGAAGGTAGGATAGCCTGCCTTTTGATATTGATTTAGATTGCGATTACAGTTAATCATGATGAAATCTGTTTGTGATTCAATACGATCAATTACATGTTGATAAAGTAGTTTACCATTTAGCTGTAATAATCCTTTATCGTTACCGTTCATTCGGGTACTTTTTCCGCCAGCTAAGATAATTGTTGTAATAGGTAGTTTGCCCATAAAATGTCTCTGTTTCACATTGCGAAAAATCTAAATAGCATTACTATATAGCAAAATTAATTTAAGTTATAAGGGAAAATAGACTTATCACAATTATTTCATTGACATTAAATGGTATTGAAAGATAAGTCGATACCCAT
The DNA here is from genome assembly GCF_026536645.1 of Gilliamella sp. B3801. Taxonomy (NCBI): domain Bacteria; kingdom Pseudomonadati; phylum Pseudomonadota; class Gammaproteobacteria; order Orbales; family Orbaceae; genus Gilliamella; species Gilliamella sp. B3801. Next base: position 226,106 of record NZ_JAFNNR010000004.1, on the reverse strand, counting down.
GACTTTTAACGTGTCGTTTGTATTTAATAAAAAGAATCGCTACTATTGTTTATGTTTCTGTGACAGAATTTATAGCGTTAAATATTTAACATTAATTTTATCTCATCATCTTCAATTAATTTGAAGTATACAAAAAGGTATGAATTATGAAATGTCATCGTATTGATGAATTAATGGAGTTATTACAGGCAGCTTGGGAAAAAGACTCAGATCTGAATCTGTTACAATTTCTTGCACAATTAGGGCAAGAAGCAGGTTTTGAAGGCGACTTAAAAGAGTTAAGTGATGAGGTTCTGATTTATCATCTAAAAATGCGTGACGCTGATAAAAATGAAGCTATCCCCGGTCTGAAAAAAGATTATGAAGATGATTTTAAAAGTGCCTTGTTAAAAGCGCGTGGCATTATTAAATAATAAGGAGAATTGACTAATGAGAAAGACGTTTATTGCTTTGGGAGTATTACTTTTTTCGGTAAATAGTTTTGCAGAGCAAGCCCCCGCAAGTATTGACTCTAAGGAAGATCAAACACCGACTATTACGGCACCATTAGCACCGATTGAAAAAGGTGTTCAGTATGTTGTACTACCGACTAATCCATCACCAGACAAAGAAGTGATTGAGTTTTTTTCATTTAATTGTCCTAGTTGCTACCGATTTGAAACAAAATATCATGGTGCACAACTTATCAGCAAGGATTTACCAGAAGGGGTAAAATTTAAACGTTATCATTTAGAGGATTTTGGACCACTTGCCAAGGAACTTGCTCAAGCATGGGCGATAGCTAATGTACTTGGTATTCAAGATAAAGCTTCAGACGCTTTTTATCAGGCAATACAAGAAGAGCGTAGCATAAAAACTGCTGACGACATCAAAGCGGTATTTTTAACGTTAGGTGTGGATAGTAAAACGTTTGATGAAACGAAAGACAATTTTTTGGTTAAAGCTTTTATGGCACAACAAACCGATGCCATTAAAGAATTGAAACCAAACTCAATACCTTCTGTTATCGTTAATCGCAAGTTTTATGTCAATTCCAAAGGACTTAATATATCTGATGAACAAGCATTTATTAATGATTATTTAAGAGTGACTTCGTTCTTAGTCGGCTTAGATCCGAAAACCAAAAATTAAGCGAGTGTCATTGATTAAAACATCTGTTTTGAGTGCGATAAATTGTCATAGTATTTGAATGTAACATGATGACAATTTTTAAGGTTGTTATTTTAAATCCCTTTGCAATATCATGATTGCAGAGGGATTTTAATTTTAGGTGAGGTTTTAAAAACGTTATTCTCGTTCTAAAGCATAAATCGGATCAAGTTTGGCGGCTCGTTTAGCTGGAAAATAACCAAAAATTATGCCAATGACACTTGAACAACTAAAGGCAGCGATAATTGAAATGATAGAAAAACGCATCGCAAAGGATGTGACAACATAATTGAAAATCCCACCAACCACAAATGATAATAAGATGCCTAATGTACCACCGATAAGACATACTAATACCGCTTCGATTAAAAACTGTTGCAGTATATCACTTGAACGTGCACCAACTGCCATGCGTACGCCAATTTCTCGGGTTCTTTCAGTGACAGAGACCAGCATGATATTCATAACACCAATCCCCCCCACTAACAGTGAGATAAATGCAATGGTTGAAATTAATAATGTTAATACCCAAGCTGAGGAGTTAACGGTGTCACGAATGCTATCTGAATTAAAAATAAAAAAGTCTTTAACACCATGACGTTGTATCATGATTTTATTAATCGCTTGTTCAGCAATCGATAAATCAACATTATCATTGACCCTAACCGTAATACTTCTTAACGAGGTTTGTCCTACCATGCGATTAATGACTGTGGTGTAAGGAAGCCAGATGTTAAGGCTTTCATTATTACCAAAACCTTGTTGTTGTTTTGTGGCAACACCAATTATTCGTACCGGTAATTGACCCACCATCAGAATTTTGCCGATTGGATTTTCATTCTTAAATAGCTGTTTAACGGTATTTTCATCGATAACGGCATCTTGTGCTGACGAAGCAACACTGGCCTGATCAAACGCAATACCTTGGGTAATGTTATAGCCACGAACGGCAAAAAATTGCTCTCCCACACCATTTACTGTCCCCGTTACAGCCAAATTTTTAACCCGAAAATAGACTGATGTTGCCAGATTTGGGGTCGTGCTATGTACAAAACTTTGTTTTGCTAAAAAGTCGGCGTCGGATGAGCGTAAGGTGGTAATTTTATCTGCGTTGCGATCCCCAAATCCGCTTCCGGGATAAATTTCGAGTGTGCTTGTCCCTAACGAATTTATATTCGATAATATTTTTTGTTTTGTGCCTTCGCCTAAGGCAACCATTGAAACCACCGAGGCAATACCAATGATAATACCAAGCATGGTAAGAAAAGTTCGTAATCGTTGAGAAAGCATCGACAATATTGCCATATTAAAGGCATCTCGAAAACGATTATACTTAGCTTGAAAGTTGTCTTGGGTTTTAGTCGTTTCGATCTGTTTGACTTGGCGATGATCCTCTTCTTCTGCGTGATAGTTAGGATTGATTGAGTCAGAGATAATATCTCCGTCACTGATTTCAATAATCCGTTCTGCACTTTGGGCAATATTGCTATCATGTGTCACAATAATGACGGTATGCCCTTGTTTATGAAGTTCTCGCAAGATAGCCATGACTTCTAAGCCGCTTTTACGGTCAAGTGCGCCCGTCGGTTCATCTGCTAAAATAACTTGTCCGCCGTTTATTAAGGCTCGAGCAATACTGACACGCTGTTGTTGACCGCCAGATAATTGACTGGGTTTATTATTAATCTTATCTTCAAGCCCTAAACGGGTTAATATTTCAATAGCTCGTTTTTTCCGTTGTTCATTGGTGATTCCGGCATAAATAGCAGGGATTTCAACATTACCTTGTGCCGTTAAGGCGTTTAGCAAATGATAACGTTGAAAGATAAAACCAAAGTGTTCACGACGTAATTCAGCTAATTCATCAGGTGATAATTGATTGGTGGTTCGTCCTCCAATGGTATAGACACCAGAGCTTGGTTTATCTAAACAACCTAAAATATTCATTAATGTTGATTTGCCCGAACCAGACGCACCAATAATGGCAACCATTTCGCCAGCATTAATCGTTAGATTGATGCTTTTAAGCACTTGTATGGTTGAATCGCCAGCTGGAAATTCACGAACAATGTTTTCAAGTTTGATCAGCGGATTATTAGTGTTTGTCATATCAGAATCTTATCCTCGGCGTGCGTCCATTAGGATTGAATAATGCGCCATTGTCACTACCAATAATGACGACTTCCCCTTCTTTAAGTCCGGATTTGATTTCCACATTAATATTATTATTGATACCTAAACTGACTTCTCGTTCTTCAGCATTATTTTGTTGATTAAGTACATAGACAATTGCTTTATTATCTGCCAAATTTTTTTGGATTGCTTGAGATGGGATTGCCAATACATCTTTTGCTTCAGATAAAACAATATAAACTTGGGCTGTCATCGAAATTCGTAAAATATGATCAGGATTATCAACATCGAATAATCCATTATAGTAAATTGCTGTTTTGGTGGTGGATGAGGAAGAACTTAAACTTGATGAACTTTCCGTATTAATCGAATCTGGCGCAGGTTCAATGGCGCGTAATGTTAAACCGTCAAAACGTCTATTAGGTTCGCCTAATATGGTGAAATAGACGGGCATTCCTTTTTTTACATTAATGACATCCGCTTCTGAAATTTGTGCTTCAACGGTCATCTTATCCAATTGTGCAACTTTCACAATGGTTGGTGCACTTTGCACAGAGTTAACGGTTTGACCTTGATCAACGGGTATGGCGACAATCACGCCATCAATAGGTGATCGTATTTTGGTATAACCAAGATTCACTTTGGCTGTATCAACAGCGACTTGTGCACTGATGATATTTGCATCTAAGGCAGCGATATCGGCTTTGATTGCATCGAGATCGGCTTTGGCTGAATCTAAATCGGATTGAACGCCGACCCCTTTATTGACGAGTTTTAATTGGCGATTATAAGTCAGTTGGTAATTAATTAAGTTGGCTTGTTTTGATTTACGTTGTGCTTCAAGGCTACTAAGCGAAGCTTCGGCTTGTTTCAAATCATTGCTTTGTTTTAAGTCATCAATTTCAGCAATCATGTCTCCTTGTTTAACTTGATCACCTAATTCAACATATAACTTTTTGATCTGACCCGAAACCTGCGCACCCACGCTGACTTGCTTGAATGCGCTAATTGTTCCATCAGCCAGTACCGTTTTTTCAATATTAACTTTAGTCACAGGTGAGGTAATATAATTCACTGGCGATTGTGACGGAAAAACGATCAGCTTGATAATATAGAGAAGCACAAACAGAAAAATAGCAATCACTATATTTTTGAATTTAATTAACTTTAACAATATCTTTTCATCCTTTTATTCTATTCTTTAATCGTTTTAGCATTGTAGCGTAATAATATAAATGTTATTGATAACTATTCTTAATAAATTGTAATTATTATGAAAATAATACAGGCTAAATTATCTAATTTATATTGAAATATTTCAATAAATTCAAACTTATTTGGTCTATCACGAATATGATAGCTGTATTCTTTTTTAGAAATTAGGAAGGATTGCGCTATAATGGCGCAAATTTTTTGGAGATGATAAAGTTAATTGAGCAATGGCATTAAAAATAACCAGTAAATGTATTAATTGTGATATGTGTGAGCCTGAATGTCCTAACGAGGCTATCTCTATGGGGTTTGATACTTATGAAATCGATCCCAACAAATGTACTGAATGTGTCGGTTATTATGATCATTCAACTTGTCAGCGTGTTTGCCCCATTCAAAATGCTATTATTGCTGATCCTGAGCATATCGAGACCCATGATCAGCTATTGGCAAAATTTGAGCAACTAAAACACACAAATTAACCCGTTAGTTTGCTTTTACTTCAATACGCAATTCTTTAGGAATTTCAAAGGTAATATTTTCTAAAATTCCGTCTGTTTCGATCAGTGATGTGCAACCCAAACTTTTCAAATGTTCAATAACCTGTTGCACTAAAATATCGGGCGCAGATGCGCCTGCCGTTACGCCCACCGTGCGAGCATTAGTTAACCATTCTTGTTCAATATCGGTGGCATAATCGATCAAATAAGCATTTTTACTGTTGCGTCTGGCAAGTTCAGCTAATCGGTTGGAATTGGATGAATTTTTTGAACCGACGACAAGTATCACATCTGCTTGTGATGAAAGTTGTTTTACGGCTTGTTGTCGATTGGTTGTGGCATAACAAATATCATTTTTACGCGGGCTACGGATTTTAGGAAATCGTACTTTTAAGGCAGCAATGATTTCCGCCGTATCTTCCACTGATAAGGTTGTTTGGGTTGTAAAGCACAGGTGATCTTCGTTTTTGACTTGTAATGTTTGAACATCGTTTATCGATTCAATCAAATAAATACCACCATTAGGATTATTGTATTGACCTAATGTACCATCCACTTCAATATGCCCGGCATGACCGATTAAGACCACTTCTTCACCACGATAACTGGATCTTGCCACTTCCATATGAACTTTAGTTACTAACGGGCAAGTTGCATCAAAGATACGAAGTTTTCGTTTTTTTGCTTCTTCACGCACCGCTTTAGATACACCATGCGCAGAAAAGATAAGAATACTATCGTCAGGGACTTCGTCAATTTGTTCAATAAAAATTGCGCCTAGCTCTTTCAAGTTGTTAACCACATAGCGGTTATGCACCACTTCATGGCGAACATAAACAGGTGCGCCAAAGAGTTCAAGTGCGCGTTCAACGATCGTGATAGCTCGATCAACACCAGCACAAAAACCTCGAGGGTTAGCTAAAATAATTTGCATGTTATTCGGTCTTTTGGGGTTTTTTATAACTATTTAAAATAAATAATCCAATACCGATACAAATCGCACAATCAGCAATATTAAAGGTTGGGTAGTGCCAGCTACCGAAATTTACATCTAGAAAATCAACCACAAATCCATGATAAAGGCGGTCAAATAGGTTGCCTAAAGCACCACCTAATATAAGTGATAGTGAAAAATTTTCTAATTTTTGCTGTCGTTTGTTACGATAAAGCATATACACAATGGCACCACTAATGAGTAAAGCAACGGCTGCAAGCATCCAACGTTGACCTTCAAAAATACTAAATGCAGCGCCAATATTTTGTACATAAGTAATCGAGAAGAAAGGCAACACGTTGATTGATTCATAAAGGTTGAATTTAGTTAGGATCCAAAATTTACTAGCAATATCAACAAAGAACACAATTGTGCTAATAAGTAACCAGTAAAGTCCATTCTCTTTTTTCATAAAGTTCATGCTCATGATGATATTTCGCCGACTGTTGTCGGCGCTTAATGTAATAAGTGGCTATAAGCTATTGTCTTATAGCCGTGTTTATCTGTCATTCTATTGCTAGGCGAAATGTCTAACTTCACCCTTACCATGAATGTTTTCTTCACAGCGTTTACATAAATGTGTTGTTGGTTCATTATCAATGGTGTAATGCCAACAGCGAGGACACTTATCACCTTGCGCTTTAGTGAGCTCGATTTTAAGACCGGCTATATCACTTTGTACTGCCTGTTGTGGCGCACTGTCTAGTGGTTTCACGCTGGCTTGTGACGTGAGTAGTACAAAGCGTAATTCGTTCTCTAATTTAGCGAGTGCTGTGGCAATCTGATCGTCTGCATAAAGGGTAACAGCAGCTTCAAGAGAACCACCAATCACTTTATCGTTACGACCTTGTTCAAGCACTTTGTTTACTTCGCTACGAATTGCTAGAATTTGCGCCCAATACTCACTATTTAATGTTTCGTTATCGGATAAACTAAATAGTTCGTTATACCATTCATCTTCAAATACAAATTCTGATTTTTCGGCTGAAGGTAAATATTGCCAAATTTCATCAGCGGTAAAAGATAGTACCGGCGCTATCCAACGTACCATTGCTTGAGCAATATGATATAACGCAGTTTGGCAACTATGACGAGCAACGCTATCACTTTTGGCGGTGTACTGACGATCTTTAATAATATCTAAATAGAATGATCCCATTTCGATTGAACAGAATTGCATAATACGTTGTACGACTTTATGGAAATCATAACTTTCGTAAGCTTGGATAATTTGATCTTGTGCCTCTTTTGCCATGCTGACCGCCCAGCGATCTAGTACCACCATATCTTCAGGTTTGATCATGTCTTTAGCTGGATCAAAGCCGTTTAAGTTAGCCAGTAAAAAGCGAGCTGTATTACGAATACGACGGTAACTATCCGCTGCACGTTTGATGATTTCGTCAGAATAGCTCATTTCACCTGAATAATCAGTCGAAGCAATCCATAAACGTAGAATATCCGCTCCGAGTTTACCCATAACTTCTTGTGGGGTAACGATATTGCCTAACGATTTAGACATTTTTCGACCTTGACCGTCAACCACAAAACCATGCGTTAACACTTGCTTATAAGGGGCTTTGTTATCAATCGCTGTTGATAGCATTAATGATGACATAAACCAACCACGATGTTGATCTGAACCTTCTAAATACATGTCAGCTTCGTGCCCTTCAAACTCAGGGCGTACACCGACTACCGAAAAGAAAGTTGATCCTGAATCAAACCAGACATCAAGGGTATCTGGCACTTTGCGATAATCGTCTGCATCGGGGCCAAGCAAATCTTTGATATCTGCATCCCACCAAGCTTGGATACCGTGTTGTTCAACTAATTTAGCGACTTTTTCAACCAGTGCTAGGGTATCGGGGTGTAGCTCTTCGGTCTCTTTGTGGACAAATAACGTCATCGGTACGCCCCATGTGCGTTGACGAGAGATACACCAGTCAGGGCGATTAGCAACCATTGTCTCAATTCGTGCTTGTCCCCAATCCGGAATCCAGCGAACTTGTTTAATTTCTTGTAATGATTGGGCACGTAAACCTTGTTTATCCATGCTAATAAACCATTGCGGTGTTGCACGATAAATAACCGGTGTTTTGTGACGCCAACAACATGGATAGCTATGTTCAATATTTTCAAAATGAAGTAGCGCATTGTGGTCTTTTAATATGTCGATCACAACTTTATTCGCTTTAAATACAAATAAACCATCTAAGCCTGCACCTGTGCCCGGTAAATAGCACCCATTGCCACCAACAGGGTTAGCAACTTCAAGTCCATATTTTTGACCAACTAAAAAGTCTTCCGCACCATGGCCGGGCGCAGTGTGCACCGCACCGGTACCAGCATCAACCGTAACGTGTTCACCAAGTACAATGGGTTCATCAAAATCAAGGAAAGGGTGTTTAAAGCGTAATAGCTCAAGCGCATCACCTTTACAGCTGCCAAGAATTTTCCATTCTGAAATTTCGGCACGTTTCATGACGGATTCGACCAGATCAGTGGCTAAAATTAAGCATTCTTTATCATTTATTTGTACCAATTGATATTCAAACTCAGCATTTAAGGCAATACCTCGGCTAGCGGGTAATGTCCAAGGTGTTGTCGTCCAAATCACGGCATAAATAGTTAAATCGGTATGAACGCCAAATTTACTCGCAACAGCTTGGTTATCTACCGCTTTAAATTTTACATCTATAGCGGGTGAAGATTTATCATAATATTCTACTTCTGCTTCTGCTAACGAAGACATACAATCTGTACACCAGTAAACAGGTTTTGCCCCTTTGACTAAATGCCCGTTTTTGATGACTTTACCTAACGCTCGAATAATATTTGCTTCCGTATCGTAATTCATTGTGCGGTAGGGGTTTTGCCAATCACCCAATACACCCATACGTATAAAATCAGCTTTTTGTAGTTCAACTTGAGAAGCAGCATAGTCACGACAAATTTGACGAAACTCAGCCGGTGTCACTTTTACGCCTGGTTTGCCAACTTGTTCTTCAACTTTTTGTTCGATTGGCAGACCATGACAGTCCCACCCTGGAATATATGGGGAATCATAACCGCTTAAACCTTTTGATTTAATGATAATATCTTTGATAATTTTATTAACTGCATGACCAATATGAAGTTTGCCGTTTGCATAAGGAGGGCCATCATGCAAAATAAAGGCTTTTTTCCCTTTTTTTACTTGGCGGATTTTGCGATAAAGTTCTTTATCGTACCAGTTTTGCAACATCGCCGGTTCACGTTTGGCAAGATCACCTCGCATTGGGAAACCGGTTTCCGGTAAATTCAATGTATTTTTATAATCTGTCATGCTGATTTATTCCAGTTAATTTTGTTGATACTACTTTCTTAATTGGTTAATTGTGCACTGATCTTTTTCGCAGTGCAAACATCTTGTGTAATTTGTTCTTTTAACGCTGTTATAGAGTCAAATTTTTTCTCGTCTCGTAATTTTTCGAGGAAGGTTACGTCTAAATATTGTCCATAAATATCACCCGAAAAGTCAAATAGATTCACTTCTAAAATGGCTTTTTTTCCTTGAATAGTTGGTCTTATACCAATATTAGCAATGCCATAATAAGATTGTTGGCTACAACAATTTTTGACGTTAACTAAATAGACACCGTGTAAGGCTGGTTTTTTGCGGTGTAGTTGAATATTTGCCGTAGGAAAACCTAATTGCCTTGCTAATGCATTGCCATGAATAACACGCCCTTGAATGCTATATGGTCGACCTAATAGGCAACGGGCTAATTCAAAATCATTGTTGAGTAAAGCTTTACGCACCGCGGTACTACTAATTCGTAACTGATTCCAAACGTAGGTTGGCATGCTTTCGACAGTAAAATCATTTTTTTGTGCATAATGTTCAAGAAGATGAATATCCCCTTTACGTTCAAACCCAAACCGAAAATCATCACCAATAATAATATATTTGGCCCGTAACTGATTTATCAACCACGCTTGAATAAAGTCATCAGCAGACATTTTGGCAAAGGTTTGAGTAAACGGAACAGCAATAATATAGTCGATACCGAGTTTTTCAATAAAAATCACTTTTTCTTGAAATGAGGTTAATCGGGAAGGGGCATTTTCCGAACAAAAAAACTCTAACGGTTGCGGTTCAAATAGCATAACCACGGTTGGTAGATTTAATTTTTTACCTTGGGTGATTAAATGGTTAATTAATTGCTGATGTCCTAAATGTACGCCATCAAAATTGCCCAATGTCAGTACGCACTGGGAAAATTGATTTTTTAAATTAGCAATACCGCGAATGATCTTCATGAAAATGTGTTATTTAACTGTGTAATTTAACTCAAGTAGCCGAGAATTATACCAATCTTTCTTGAAGATGCACGTAATATAAAGCTGATTTTCGGTTGTTTTGTATTTGAGTTTTAGGTTTTGATTATTGTTAAATATTCAATTCCCATAAGATTGTTACAAAAATCCGCTGAATTTAGGTTTACGTCAATTTTGATTGTTACCAAAAAATCCGACAATAAGCCAGCTCATTTGCCCGTTTTTTATATTCAGCTTGTTGCGCTTTAGGAATAAAAAAACGGTTTTTTTCTATCTCTTCGCACTCTTTTACATCACGTTTAATTTGTTCTGCTTCTTCTTTTGAAATTCGAAAGAAAACTGTATTAAATATACCGATTTTTGAATAGTTATCACCATGGAAAGTCACTCTGTTTTCTAAACCAAAATTTCTTTCTGATGGATAAGCGAGTCCATCGAAATTGTCTTGGGGTTTTGTGACTTTTCGCATCGCAATGGTTTGATCATTACCATAAACATAGTTTTCATTGATAAAGTAATTATCCCCTTGTTTACTTATTTCAACAAGATTGGCATACGTTGCAGTATATTTAAAATCGGGACCACCTTCTACCCAAAAACCAATAAATTTATCGTTATTATTAGAATTATTAGATTCCTGTTCAGAGCATGCTGTTATCAATAATACCATAAAAATGAGTGATAAAAATTTCATTGAATATCCTTATATTAATAGTGATGTAATGCTCTTAAAAATTCTTGTCTGGTACTTGGATTGGTTTTAAATCCGCCACCCAGTGCGGTCGTGGTTGTCATACTGCTTGAATCTTTAATGCCTCTGGCTTTCACACAATAGTGAGTCGCATCGATTGAGACCGCCACATTTACCGTGCCAAGTAAGGTTTGAAGGGCAACAAGTATTTGTTGAGTTAATCTTTCTTGTACTTGTGGTCGCTGTGAAAAAAATTCAACAATTCGATTAATTTTGGATAAGCCAATAACTTTATCTTTAGGGATATAAGAGACGGTGGCTTTGCCGTCAATGGTGACAAAATGGTGTTCGCATACACTGGTTAAGGTAATATCACGAACGGTGATCATCTCGTCGACTTGCATTTTATTTTCAATGAGTGTGATTTTGGGAAAATTTTCATAATAGAGCCCAGAAAAAATCTCATCAACATACATTTTAGAGACACGATGTGGTGTTTCGGCAAGACTGTCATCAGTAAGATCCAACTCCATTAATTTCATGATCTCACGAAAATGTTCTTCGATTTTTGCCTTGCGCTCACTATTATCCATTGCTAAACGACAAGAAGGGGTTTCAAGATTTTTAGCTGCCAGTGCATCTTTAACTTTTTGTGCAGCAAGACTTAACTGTGTCATTAATCGTATACTCAGGTTAAAAAAGATACAGCATTATATAATACTCATTTTGCAATATACAGTTTTTTAAGTTAAAACTTTCTATTAAAACATTGTGTAAATATGAAAGATTTTTACATTTTATTGTTGTAGATAATAAGAATATTGTTGTTAATTGGGGTATACTGTTAACCATTATAGCGAATAACCTTTGGGTAATACTAATGCCAAATAAAACACCAATTATCCTGATTGATGGATCTTCTTATCTCTATCGTGCTTTTTTTGCATGTCCGCCGTTAACCAATGCCAAAGGTGAGCCAACAGGGGCTATTTTTGGTGTCATCAATATGATCCGTAGTCTGATTAATCAGTACAATCCGACACATATTGCTGTTGTTTTCGATGCTAAAGGCGGCTCTTTCCGTAACGAAATCTACAGCGAGTATAAAGCCACACGTGAGGCAATGCCGGAAAATCTTCGTCCGCAAATTGAACCAATTCACACTATCTTAAAAGCTATGGGGCTGCCTTTACTCTGTATTGAAGGTGTGGAAGCGGATGATGTAATTGGTACACTGGCAAGGCAGGCTGAAAAAGAGAATCTGGACGTTTTAATCAGTACCGGTGATAAAGATATGGCACAGCTTGTCAGTGATAAAATTACCCTGATTAATACCATGAATAATACGGTGCTTGATCCGAAAGGCGTGATGGAAAAATTTGGTGTGCCACCCGAAAAGATTATTGATTATTTAGCATTAAGAGGCGATTCGTCTGATAATATCCCAGGGGTTCCGGGAGTAGGTGAAAAGACGGCCCAAAGTTTATTAACTGAATTTAACAGTGTTAAAGATATCTATCAACGTTTAGATGATATTGAAAAATTATCAATCCGTGGCGCAAAATCGTTAAAACAAAAATTGATTGATAATCAGAAAGAAGCCGAATTGTCTTATTTGCTGGCAACGATTAAAACCGATGTGCAATTAGATTTTACTAATGAACAGCTCATGTCGAGCGATATGGATGTTAATGCATTAAACGAATTATTTGCTTATTATGGCTTTCATCGTTGGCAAAAAGAGTTGATATCGGGCAGTTTTTTAAAAAATCAAAAAGCATCAGCGGTCAATGTGAACCAGAATATGCCGTTATTGGCGCAAGAACATTCATCTGCCAAAAATAAGCAGACTGATTATCAATGCATTTTGACTGATAAACAATTAGAACAGTGGGTAACCAAATTATCCCAAAGTCAACAATTTGCCTTCGATACTGAAACGGATAATGTCGATCATGTGCATGCTAAATTAGTCGGGATTTCGCTCAGTATCACGCCGCATGAAGCTGCTTATATTCCACTTGCTCATCAATATCTTGGTGTTCCCGAGCAGTTACCGCTTGATAGCGTGTTGGCGAAATTAAAGCCAGTGCTAGAAAATCCGAAGATTAAAAAAATCGCGCAAAATGCTAAATTTGATTACAGCGTACTGGCTAACTATGGTATTAAAGTACAAGGTATTGCCTTTGATACCATGCTTGAATCGTATGTACTTAATAGTACAGAAAGACACGATATGGATAGTATGGCTAGTCGTTATTTGAATCATAAAACCATCACTTATAATGAGCTAACCAAGCAGGATAAAAAACAAGTAACTATTGATGCTATTGATGTTGAAAAAACGACACAATACGCAGCAGAAGATGCAGATATCACGTTACAATTACATGAAAAACTGTGGCCAGAGTTAGAAAAAGATTCAAAATTAACTAAACTGTTTACTGATATTGAAATGCCTTTAGCCATTGTGTTGGCTGAAATGGAAAGAACAGGGGTATTGGTTGATGCTAAACAGTTAAATGATTATTCCCATGAACTTGCCAAACAGTTAATGGCGACGGAAGCCGAACTTCAATCATTGGCCGGTGAAAAATTTAATCCTGCTTCGCCAAAGCAGATTCAAGCAATTTTATTTGATAAGCATCAATTGCCCGTATTGAAAAAGACGCCAAAAGGTGATCCGTCAACCAGTGAAGATGTGTTGAGTGAATTGGCTAATGAGTACGAATTACCGCGTATGATTCTATTTTATCGAGGACTGGCTAAGCTTAAAAATACCTATACAGATAAATTACCTTTAATGATTAGTCCAATCGATCATCGTATTCATACAAATTACAATCAAATTGGGACAGTAACAGGACGTTTATCTTCCAATGATCCAAATTTGCAAAATATTCCGGTACGCAATGAAGAAGGGCGTCGAATCCGCCAGGCATTTATTGCACCAGAAGGGTATAAGATTATTTCTGCTGACTATTCACAAATTGAATTACGCATCATGGCACATCTATCGCAAGATAAAAGTTTACTCAACGCGTTTGCCGATGACAAAGATATCCACCGAGTGACGGCGAGTGAAGTGTTAAGTAAACCTGAATCAGATGTGACGTCGGAAGAACGTAGACGCGCTAAAGCGGTCAATTTTGGTTTGATTTATGGAATGAGTGCTTTTGGTTTATCAAAACAAATCAATATTCCTCGAAAAGAGGCGCAATTTTATATCGATCGCTATTTTGAACGTTATCCGGGGGTACAAACTTACATGGAAGAGACGCGTCAATTGGCAGCACAGCAAGGTTATGTCGAAACCTTATCTGGTCGACGTTTATATCTGCCTAAAATCACCTCGACTAACGGCATTGAAAAACGAGGAGCCGAACGAGCAGCAATTAATGCGCCAATGCAAGGTACTGCGGCGGATATCATTAAAACTGCGATGATAAAAATGAGTGATTGGATTAACAACCAACCGTCTGGCAATATTAGAATGGTGATGCAAGTACACGATGAATTAGTGTTTGAAGTCAAACAAGAATTGGTTGATAAATACAGTGCGCAAATCAAATCCATTATGGAAAATTGTTATCAATTATCTGTGCCATTAAAAGTCGATGTTGGCGTCGGTGATAATTGGGATGAAGCACACTAATTTTTTATCAGCATTAGTAAATTATAAGATGTTTACGGTTTTAGATTTAAATGCAAGCTTAAGCTTAAACATCTTGAAAATTTGTGATCGATTTTAAGGCGTGAATAGGCTATTGCTCAAACCTTTTAGCGTGTTAGAATAAGTAACGAAACTGAATTTATATCAAAATGTTATTATTCTGGTTAGTTAGTTAACCGAATTGAATAAAAGAGCGCGGTTAACGCTTTTTTCGTTTACGTGCTCTTTTTTATTATTATTAGGATTATTTCATGAAAATTAAAACCCGTTTTGCACCAAGCCCAACCGGTTATTTACATGTTGGAGGAGCACGTACTGCGCTCTATTCTTGGCTTTATACCCGTCATGCACAAGGTGCATTTGTCTTGCGTATTGAAGATACTGATCTAGAGCGTTCAACGCCAGAAGCCATTGAAGCGATCATGGATGGAATGAATTGGTTAGAATTATCATGGGATGAAGGTCCTTATTTCCAAACTAAACGTTTTGATCGCTATAATCAAGTGATTGATGAAATGCTCGCTAAAGGAACAGCTTATCGTTGCTATTGCTCAAAAGAACGCTTAGAAAAACTGCGTGAAGAGCAGATGGCGAAAGGCGAAAAAGCCCGTTATGATGGTCATTGTCGTTGTGATGAAGTCCAAAAACAACATAACCATAGTGAACCGCATGTTGTCCGTTTTGCCAATCCGATTGACGGTGTTGTCGTATTTAACGATTTAATCCGTGGCCCTATTGAGATTGCCAATAAAGAGCTTGATGATTTAATTATTCGACGAACAGACGGTTCACCAACTTACAATTTTTGTGTTGTGGTGGATGATTGGGATATGGAAATTACGCATGTGATTCGTGGTGAAGATCATATCAATAATACACCTCGTCAGATTAATATTCTCAAAGCATTAGGCGCACCGCTTCCTGAATATGGTCATGTATCCATGATTTTAGGAGATGACGGGCAAAAATTATCTAAACGTCATGGTGCGGTGAGTGTTATGCAATACCGTGATGATGGCTACTTACCGGAAGCTTTACTCAATTATTTAGTACGCTTAGGCTGGTCACATGGTGATCAAGAGATATTCTCCGTGCCTGAAATGATTAGTTATTTTACATTAGATGCAGTAAGCAAATCTGCTAGTGCGTTTAATACTGAAAAATTATTGTGGTTAAATCATCATTATATTAATCATTTAGATGCTGATTATGTCGCTCAACATTTAGTTTGGCATATGAATCATCAAGGCTATGATTTAACACAAGGCCCGGATTTAATCACAATTATTAAATTGTTTGGTGAACGTTGTAAAACACTTAAAGAAATGGCGGAATCATGTCGTTATTGTTATCAAGATTTTGATGATTTTGATGCTGATGCCGCTAAAAAACATTTGCGCCCCGTAGCTAAAGAGCCGTTAGAACTCATCAAAGCTAAAATTGGTGCAATTGCTGATTTTGACTGGCAAATTGATAAAATTCATCATGCTATTGAAGCCACGGCGACTGAACTTGATGTTGGAATGGGTAAAGTGGGGATGCCATTGCGTGTTGCAGTAACAGGAATTGGGCAATCGCCATCCGTGGATGCAACGGTATTTGCCATTGGAAAAAAACGAACATTATCTAGAATTGATAAAGCATTAGCTTATATCGCACAGCGAGAACAGTCACCAGCGTAATATTATTGCATTGCCGAGCAACACTCGGCAATAAACCTTGCTAAGTAGAGAGTTTATTTATGGCTCGCTTGAAAAAACGCTATTGGTTTTCATTTATTTTTATGCTGATTATTTCATTGCTAGGTCTGTTTGGATGGCAATATTGGTTGTCTTTTAAGCAAAAAAATCAGTTAACCTTAGATTGGCATGGCTTCAATATTAGTTTGGATGGGCTATCATTTGATACTTTTACCGTTTCTCAGGAATCACAATTATCCTTAACAGCAAAAAATTTGCATGTTTCGTGGTCAAATCTATCAGCAGAAAATGTAGATATCTATTGGCAGCCCGTTAACGCTAAAGTAGAGAATATTAGCGATCATGGAGTTGATGGCGAGGCTGATCATCTTGATCGATCTGAATTTGATACCTCATCTTTTTCATCAATGTTGTATTGGTTACCTAAAGCTATTCATATTCATTCGTTGCGATTTTATCAAAACAAAGTGCCTTTGTTTGATATCAAGCTAGATATGAATAAACAGCCACAAGCTATACAGCTTGAGTTATCCACCAATACCCAATATGCTGCAAAGTTATCGACTGTTTTACAATTTAATAAAGCCGATTCGCGTATTGAGATTCAACATGGCATGTTAACGACCTCATTAGCTCAATTTGGCATACAAAATAGCGATTTATCCTTACCGTTTAAAGGATCGATAACTCAAAAACAGCTTACACTAACCAATTTGGATAATGCGTCATTTAGCTTAAAAAAAGCGAATGTTTCGGAAGATTTCATTGTTAATGATCTAAGAGGAAATATCCGCTTTCAAGTTCAGTCACCGCTTCCATTTCAATTGAATCAAACCTCAGCGACAGGTCAATTAACGATTAGTGAGTTTAATGGTCTTTATAAAAATAGTGAGATTAAATCGGCAACGGGTAATATTAATCTTTCGGTTAACAACAATAATTTTACGCTTTCCACATCTGATTTACATATCCAAGAAATCAATCTTGGCATCAATTTTGAAAAAGTTAATGTTGTTGGCGCTTATTCATCAACTTTAACTGCTCCGACAAGAGGCATCATTACGTGGAAAAAATTACAAGCGAGGCTATTTTCTGGTCAGCTGTCGGTTGATAAAGGAAAATTGAATTTAACCAGATTGCCTCAACAAATTAATGTCAGATTAAAACAAATACACTTAAAAGATGTGTTAGCCAAATATCCGGTTGAAGGGCTTGCCGGTAATGGGGCGATAGATGGCATCTTACCAATTACATTAAGCGAAGTTAAAAACAACAATGAGCTATCATATAAGTTGGTAATTAAAAATGGTCAACTAGTTTCAACTAATCAGGGTGAATTACAGTTTGAAAATTCAGCGCTAAAAGATTATGTAAAAAATAATCCAAATATGAAAATACTCACTGATATTCTTAAAAATTTTCATTATACTAAGCTATCGAGTAAAGTTGATTACGCTAATGATATTGCTAAGTTGGGTCTGACTATTCAAGGAAATAATTTAGAGGTGCAAAATGGTAAAGCGGTGAATTTAAATATCACGCTTGAAGAAAATATCGCTAAATTAATGACCAGTTTACTCTTATCAGACCAAATTAGTGAACCGATTCGTAAACGAATTGAAGCACGATTGAAAAAAAATCATGATAAATGAAAGAGGCTATTTTTATGATACGGAATGTGATTGCAGTCATGGTAGTGAGTAGCGTATTAATGGGATGCTCACCGACGGTTAAAGTTCAGGCTCCCAATGAACCAATAAACATAAATCTAAATGTTAAAATAGACCATGAAATCAACATAAAGGTTGATAAAGCGTTAGACAATGTAATTAATAAATCTGGTTTATATTAATTATTTATTAAAGATTCACGGTTATATTTTGGTTGGCGTTGTCAAAAGTGAATTAAAAGTGTAAATCACTTTGGCGTTAATGAAATATAAAGTATTTATTAAAGGGGTTATTATGACTATTTATAAAAAGTTAACGATTGCATTATTAACAGCAGCTTTATCTTTACCCGTGTTTGCATTAAATTTAGATCAAGCGATTAACGCATTAAGTCAAGCAAAAGCAAGTGGTTTAGTGGGCGAACAAGAGGATGGCTATTTAGGTGTAGTTAAAAACGAAAGCAATGCAAGTGAAATAGCGCAACTCATTAATCAAGCGCGTAAACAAGAATATCAAAAAGTTTCTGCTGAAAGTAACGTTCCTTTGAACGAAGTTGAAGTGAGAGCAGGAACAAAAGCTCAGGAAAAAACACCTGCTGGACAATTTATAAAACAACAAGGTCAATGGAAAAGAAAGTGATGATGTCATAAAGTCGTTAAGTTCTTTTTGCAACGATAGGAAAAGTATCACGACTTGGGACTTTAATTGTTTATAAATAGTGTGTATGCTGTCTACCTTTATTATTTGCGCTTTAAGCTGGGTAAGAATAAAGGGCAAAGTAATTTAAAATTAAAAAAAATTTTTCAAATTTTCATATAGTTATTTTTACGTACAAATAGTATCGCGTTTGCGATTTTAAGTGGAGAAAATCAATGTGTTCGATTTTAGGTATTCTTGATATTAAATCAGATCCGGAACAACTACGAACAAAAGCATTAGAACTATCAAGTCTACAGCGTCATCGTGGACCGGATTGGTCTGGTATTTTTGCTTCTGATAAAGCAATTCTTGCTCATGAACGTTTATCAATTGTAGATGTTAATACAGGATCTCAACCGCTTTATAATAAAGATAAAACTCTCGTTTTAGCGGTAAATGGCGAAATTTATAATCATCAAGAACTCCGAAATCAGTACAAAGATCGCTATGAATTCCAAACAGGTTCTGATTGTGAAGTCATCTTAGCGCTCTATCAAGAAAAAGGAATTGATTGTCTTGATGAACTACAAGGTATGTTTGCTTTTATTCTTTATGATATTAATAAAGGCACTTACTTTATTGGTCGTGATCACATTGGTATTATCCCGATGTATATGGGACACGACGAAAATGGTACATTCTATGTCGCCTCTGAGATGAAAGCGTTAGTACCCGTTTGTAAAACGATTGAAGCTTTTCCTCCTGGATGCTATTTATCGAGCACTGAAGGTGAAATTAAAACCTACTATAAACGTGATTGGATGGATTACGAAAATGTCAAAGATAATAAAACAGACATTAATGCGCTTCGTATAGCATTGGAAGAGTCTGTTAAAAGCCATCTTATGTCAGATGTGCCTTATGGCGTTTTATTATCTGGTGGGCTTGATTCTTCCGTTATTTCGGCAATCACTAAAAAATTCTCAGCGCGTCGTGTTGAAGATCATGAAAAATCTGAAGCTTGGTGGCCACAATTGCATTCATTTGCAGTGGGTTTAAAAGGTGCGCCAGATCTTAAAGCAGCACAAGCGGTTGCCGATCATCTTGGTACAGTTCACCACGAAATTAACTTTACTATTCAAGAAGGTATTGATGCCATTCGTGATGTCATTTATTTTATTGAAACTTATGATGTCACAACTATCCGTGCTTCTACGCCAATGTATTTAATGGCAAGAAAAATTAAAGCAATGGGTATTAAAATGGTGTTATCTGGTGAAGGTGCAGACGAAGTATTTGGTGGTTACCTCTATTTCCATAAAGCGCCAAATGCTAAAGAGTTCCATGAAGAAACGGTGCGAAAATTAGCCGCGTTACACATGTATGATTGTGCACGTGCTAATAAAGCGATGGCGGCATGGGGCGTTGAAGCTCGTGTTCCATTCCTTGATAAGAAATTCTTAGATGTGGCAATGCGCCTTAATCCGAAAGATAAAATGTGTGGTAGTAACGGAAAAATGGAAAAACACATTGTTCGTGAAGCATTTGAATCTTATTTACCTGCGTCTGTGGTTTGGCGTCAAAAAGAGCAATTCTCTGATGGTGTTGGTTATAGTTGGATCGATACTTTAAAAGAGATTGCAGAAAGCAAAATCACGGATCAACAATTGGAAAATGCAAAATTCCGTTTTCCTTATAATACACCAACGTCGAAAGAAGCTTACATGTACCGAGAAATTTTTGATGAGCTATTCCCCGTTGAAAGTGCAGCACATTGTGTGCCGGGTGGTCCAACTGTTGCTTGTTCTACGGCAAAAGCGATTGAATGGGATGAGTCATTCAAAAATCTTAATGATCCATCAGGTCGTGCGGCAGTAGGTGTGCATAATGATGCTTATAAAAAATAAGCGTTAAATGTTGTTATTCATTGATATAAAAAAACGGGGAAATTACCCCGTTTTTTTTTGCTCTCATCACTTGTTTTAATAACAGCGACAATTAGTGAGCAGCGCCTTTAGGTGCACCAATTGGTAAAATAGTGCGTCCGTATTGTTCGTTAAGTACTTCAGCCATTGCTAAATAAATCGCACTTGCACCACAAATAATCCCTTCAAAGCCTGCGATATGAATGATGCTGTGATTACCAGAAATATTACCAATTGCTAATAAAGCAAACAGGACAGTTAAACTAGCAAAAACAAATTGTAATACTCGATTACCTTTTAACGTACCGATAAACATGAATGCGGTGAAAATCCCCCATAATGCGAGGAAGATACCAACAAAGGTTGCATCGGTTGGTGCTGTTGCTGGTGAGGTTGGTAAATACCAAATGCCAACAAGCGCAATCCAAAAGAAACCATATGAAGTAAACGCTGTTGTCCCAAAAGTGTTACCTTTGCGAAATTCTAAAATTCCAGCGATCACTTGTGCTAGTCCACCATAAAAAATACCCATAGATACGATTGCTGTCATCACAGGGAAAAATCCCGCATTATGAATATTCAATAAAATGGTTGTCATACCAAATCCCATTAGTCCTAGTGGACCTGGATTTGCAAGTTTAGTTTGTTCCATAAGGATCCTATAAAATGTGTCTTAATAAAAAAAGAGCGGCAATAATAAGTGTAGAAAACTTTATAATCAAGATTTATGCAAAAATAATTTTTCATTCCCCCCCTTGATATTAATAATAATGTTCCCATCTATGTGGAAACACTAACATTTCTTTGACTAAATTAAAGACTTGAAAATCACAATTTCAGTCTTATATATAAGAAATAAAATACAGGTTTTGAGGAGAAAAGATTATGGGTAAAATTATTGGTATCGATTTAGGTACAACAAATTCATGTGTTGCAGTAATGGATAATGGTCAAGCTAAAGTTTTAGAAAATGCTGAAGGCGACCGTACAACCCCGTCGATTATTGCTTACACACAAGATGGTGAAATTTTAGTTGGTCAACCAGCAAAACGTCAGGCAGTAACCAATCCACAAAATACATTATTTGCCATTAAACGTTTAATTGGTCGTCGTTATGAAGATGCTGAAGTACAACGTGATGTGGGTATTATGCCATATAAAATTGTTAAAGCTGATAACGGCGATGCATGGGTAGATGTAAAAGGTCAAAAAATTGCGCCACCACAAATTTCTGCTGAAGTACTAAAGAAAATGAAGAAAACTGCAGAAGATTATCTTGGTGAGCCAGTAACAGAAGCGGTTATTACCGTTCCAGCTTATTTTAATGATGCTCAACGTCAAGCAACTAAAGATGCGGGTCGTATTGCTGGTCTAGATGTTAAACGTATTATTAACGAACCAACAGCCGCTGCACTTGCTTATGGTTTAGATAAAGATGTGGGTAACCGCACAATTGCAGTCTATGACCTTGGTGGTGGTACATTTGATATTTCAATTATCGAAATTGATGATGTCGATGGCGAAAAAACTTTCGAAGTATTAGCAACTAATGGTGATACTCACTTAGGGGGTGAAGATTTTGACTCTCGTTTAATTAACTATTTAGTTGATGAGTTTAAACGTGAACAAGGTTTCGATCTTAAAAATGATCCACTTGCAATGCAACGTTTAAAAGAAGCTGCAGAGAAAGCAAAAATCGAATTGTCATCAGCGCAACAAACGGATATCAACTTACCTTATATCACAGCTGATGCATCAGGCCCTAAACATTTAAATATCAAAGTGACACGCGCTAAACTTGAATCTTTAGTCGAAGATTTAGTTAAACGCTCTATGGAACCAGTGAAAACAGCATTAAAAGATGCAGGTCTTACTGTTTCTGATATTAAAGATGTGATTTTAGTTGGTGGTCAAACCCGTATGCCAATGGTACAAAAAGCGGTTGCAGACTTCTTTGGTAAAGAACCACGTAAAGACGTTAACCCTGACGAAGCAGTAGCAGTAGGTGCTGCGGTACAAGGTGGGGTATTAGGTGGTGATGTTAAAGATGTATTATTACTTGACGTTACACCATTGTCTTTAGGTATCGAAACGATGGGTGGTGTAATGACTACCTTAATTGAGAAAAATACGACTATTCCAACTAAACATAGTCAAGTGTTCTCAACGGCTGAAGACAACCAATCTGCGGTAACGATTCATGTATTACAAGGTGAGCGTAAACGTGCTGGTGATAATAAATCACTAGGTCAATTTAACCTTGATGGTATTCAAGCTGCACCACGTGGTATGCCACAAATTGAAGTGACCTTTGATATTGATGCCGATGGTATCTTACATGTATCAGCAAAAGATAAAAATACTGGTCGTGAACAAAACATTACCATTAAAGCTTCTTCAGGTTTAAGTGAAGAAGAAATCCAAAAAATGGTCAATGATGCGGAAGCGAATGCTGAAGCTGATCGTAAGTTTGAAGAGTTAGCACAAGTACGTAACCAAGCAGATCACCTTGTTCACTCAACTCGTAAACAAGTGACTGATGCAGGCGATCAATTATCTGCTGATGATAAAAAAGCGATTGAAGATGCGGTAACTGCATTAGAAAATGCTGCTCGTGGTGAAGATAAAGCTGAAATTGAAGCTAAAATCAATGCGTTAATGGAAGCATCAAAAAAATTACTTGAATTAGCTCAACAACAAGCTCAAGCAGATCAATCTGCAGGTCAAGCAAATAATGGTAGCGCTTCGGCACAAGATGATGTTGTTGATGCTGACTTCAAAGAAGTTGATGATGATAAAAAATAATTGTTAACTAAAATGTTTTTTAATGAGTTATTTCAACGAGTTTTAGACATGTAATACATTAAACGGGCGCGAGGTAACTCAAGCCCGTTTAGTTGTTTATGCAATAAAAAATAAAGGTTAATTATGGCGAAGAAAGATTATTATGAAACATTAGGCGTGAGTAAAAGTGCCAGTGAAGCTGAGATAAAAAAAGCCTATAAACGCCTAGCCATGAAATATCATCCTGACAAAAATCAGGATAATAAAGCTGAAGCAGAAGCGAAATTCAAAGAAGTTAAAGAAGCTTATGAAGTATTAACCGATTCGCAGAAGAAAGCGGCTTATGATCAATATGGTCATGCAGCCTTTGAACAAGGGCATGGCGGCGCAGGCGGCGGTGGTTTTGGTGGCTTCGGTGGTTTTGGCGGAGGTTCTGCATTTGATGATATCTTTAGTGATTTCTTTGGTGGTGGTCGTGGACGTAGTCAAACTTCCTCACGCGGTGCGGATCTGCAATATAATATCTCGTTAACACTGGAAGAAGCTGCTGCAGGCGTCAGCAAAGAGATAAAAGTACCGACTTGGGTAACTTGTGATGTTTGTCACGGACAAGGAACTGAAAAAGCTTCAGATGTAATGACGTGTGAAACCTGTCATGGTGCAGGTGTTGTACAAATGCGACAAGGCTTTTTTGCTGTGCAGCAAGAGTGTCCAACCTGTCATGGTCGGGGTAAAGTAGTAAAAAATCCATGTAAAAAATGTCATGGTGAAGGACGAGTTCAGAAAACTAAAACGCTTTCTGTAACGATTCCTGCCGGAGTTGATACCGGTAGTCGTATTCGACTTTCTGGAGAAGGTGAAGCAGGTTTAAATGGCGCACCAGCTGGTGATTTATATGTTCAAATGCAAATTAAACCACATGCTATTTTTGAACGTGATGGTACTAACTTACATTGTGAAATTCCAATTAACATTGCTTTAGCATCGCTAGGTGGAGAAGTAGAAGTACCAACACTTAATGGTAAAGTCAGCTTAACTATCCCTGCTGAAACACAAACAGGTAAAGTGTTCCGCTTACGAGGTAAAGGCGTTAAATCGTTACGTGGAAGTTCAATTGGTGATCTTTATTGCCATGTGGTTGTTGAAACACCAGTTAATTTAACCAGTAAACAGAAGGAATTGCTTAAAGAGTTAGGTGAAAGTTTTAAAGCCGATAAAAGCTCTAAGCACAGTCCAAAAGAGAAAAGCTTTTTTGATAAAGTGAAGAAGTTTTTTGGTTAAAAAGACGGATTTAGCTATAAACGAGATTAGTTTTGCTAATCTCGTTTTTTTATGCTTTTATCTTTGATTTTATTAGATGCTATTACCATAATGTTTAAACATACTCTTTATTATCTACTTTTCGCTGTTTTAAGCGATATATCTTCTCAAATTTAGTAGTACAGCTGTATAAATGCTATTAATAGGTATCCTTCAAAAAAGAATTAAATCTATTGAGATATCGATCGATCTGATTAAATAGAAGTTGCAATTAATGCAACTTTAGAAACTAATAAAAACAGAATTCATTGCCAGAATATAGTTAACAGTTGTTAGAAGTAGGTTGTTGCTTGGTAAAGATGAGGTATTAGCCATTTATCTTGCTTCAGTATATCGCAAGACAAAATAAGATGCTTTCTATATATTTAATGTGATTTCGTTCCAGTTTTATCACACGATTGAGGCCGGGTTGATTGAGCTGATAAATAACAGATAAAAATAAACCCAGTAAGTACTGGGTTTTATAATGTGTTATCAAAAAATTACATTTTAGTTGTAAATGTACGAGCGATAACGTCGCGTTGTTGTTCTGCTGTTAATGAGTT
The DNA here is from genome assembly GCF_026536645.1 of Gilliamella sp. B3801. Classification (NCBI taxonomy): domain Bacteria; kingdom Pseudomonadati; phylum Pseudomonadota; class Gammaproteobacteria; order Orbales; family Orbaceae; genus Gilliamella; species Gilliamella sp. B3801. The sequence goes on along the minus strand of NZ_JAFNNR010000004.1, from coordinate 200,851 downwards.
AAAACGTACAGCATAACCAGAAACACGAATAGTTAATTGTGGATATTTTTCTGGGTGTTGTACGGCATCTTCAAGTGTTTCACGACGAAGTACGTTAACATTTAAATGTTGTCCACCTTCAACTTTGATAGTTGGTGCAATATCTAAAGGAATTTCACGATATTCAAACTGACCAAGTTCAGCTGTTGGAATAACTTGATCTTCTTTATATACTGATTTAGCTGCGACACAACGCGCTTCATTAGTTGAGTCATCTAATAACCAAAAAGAATTAAGAAGTGCTGAGTTGTCAGCTTTAGTAATTTGGATACCTGTAATCATTTTAAAACCTCCTATGAGCGTTATTGCCCCTAAAATATTAAGGTTAATATAACACTTATATAATTTGATTAAAGTCAAAAAAAGCTATTAATACGATAAGCTGTACCTTTTATTTAACTTTTAGAGCACTATAGGTTATGATGAGTAAAAATGAGAATTTCTCAGCAAGATATATTCAGTAATTTTTACGGCGTGGACAAACTATGACAACACAATTAACATGGCATGATGTTATTGGTACTGAAAAAGACAAACCTTATTTTCAAAAAATCATGCAATTTGTTACCGCTGAGCGTAATAGCGGTAAAATCATTTATCCTCCTCAACACGATGTATTTAATGCATTTCGTTTTACTGCTTTTAATGACATCAAAGTTGTCATTTTAGGTCAAGATCCTTATCATGGACCGAATCAAGCACATGGACTTTCCTTTTCCGTGTTACCGGGAGTTAAACCTCCTCCTTCGTTACTAAATATTTATAAAGAGTTATCTACCGATATTCCTAGTTTTCAGATCCCTTCTCATGGTTATTTAGCATCTTGGGCGACTCAAGGGGTACTTTTGCTTAATACAGTATTAACGGTGGAAGCTGGTCAAGCTCATTCACATGCCAAAATAGGTTGGGAGACTTTTACCGATAATGTTATAGCGGCTATAGACAAACATCTTGAGGGAGTGGTGTTTTTATTATGGGGATCACCTGCGCAAAAAAAAGGGCAATTTATTAATCGGCAAAAGCATCATGTATTAACTTCTGTGCATCCTTCACCTTTATCAGCCCATCGTGGATTTTTAGGTTGTAAACATTTTTCCAAAGCTAATGATCTTATTGTGCAACAAGGTAAAGCAGCTATTGACTGGCAACCTAAATTACCTTGAAATTAGACATAATTATATAAATTATTGGGTTTTTTGAAAGCGATTTAGAAGTGAAGTTAAACTAAAAATAGTCAATACGATAATGTGTTGTTAATATTCTCATCAGGTTAGCTGATGAGAATAAAAAAACTTACTGAATCCCTTTAGGATTTTCGCCATATTGGTTGCTACCAGGTGTTGAATCTGTAGCTAAAAAGACGATTAAAATAATACCACCAACAAGAGGAATAAGAGCGATCAACATGAGCCAGCCTGATTTATTTGTATCGTGTAAACGACGAGCAGTTACAGCAAGATTAGGTAATAAGCTCCCAAATGCAACAATAAGATATAAGATAGCGCTTAAAGTTTCAGAAATAAAACCTATCACACTAAGATTCACAGCTTGTATAATTAATAAGAATAAAATAAACATCCAGTACTCTTGACGACGAGCACGGCCATTAAAATTAACATAATTTTTTGTAAAACAATTAATAAACCAATTCATCCTATTTCTTTCCTATAAAATTTAATAATTAACAATTAAAAACCACCTTATTAAGGCGGCTGGTTATTCTAATCAAAAAAATTACATAAAACAAATTTTTCATCAATTTTATACTTTTTACATATTATTATCTTTTTTAGTTTTATAAAACTTAGCAATTTAATTTGAGTTTTCTCTCGCTTCTATCTATGTTAAAATCACCCCTCAGTGGTTATTTAAAGTGACCAAAATCTTTCAGCAAAATAACACTGAGGCCCTCCATGAAAATAGTTGAAGTTAAACACCCTCTTGTACGTCATAAAATCGGTTTAATGCGCGAACATGATATTAGTACTAAAGACTTTCGTGCGCTTGCCAGCGAAGTTGGTAGTTTATTAACTTATGAAGCCACGGCTGACTTACCTACTGAAAAAGTGACCATTGAAGGTTGGTGTGGACCCGTTCAAATTGAGCAAATCAAAGGAAAAAAAATAACTGTAGTACCAATCCTTCGTGCCGGTTTAGGTATGATGGATGGTGTGCTTGAGCATGTGCCTAGTGCTCGTATTAGCGTCGTTGGGTTTTATCGTAATGAAGAGACCCTTGAGCCAGTGCCTTATTTCCAAAAATTAACGTCGGACATTGCGGAACGAATGGCTTTGGTTGTTGACCCTATGCTAGCAACGGGTGGTTCAATGGTGGCGACGATTGATTTATTAAAACAAGCAGGGTGTAAAAATATTAAAGTATTAGTTTTAGTGGCTGCACCTGAAGGTATCAAAACATTAGAAAAAGCCCATCCAGATGTTGAACTCTATACAGCATCCATTGATGAACGGTTAAATGAACAAGGTTACATTTTACCAGGACTTGGCGATGCTGGAGATAAGATATTCGGCACTAAATAAAATGTCATTTTTTTAAACCGGCTTAGCCGGTTTTTTTATGCATAAAAAATGAGGTTAAAAGATTAAGTTGAAGTGGAGATGATCAACATGTCAAATAAAATAAATGATAAACAAAAATATAAAGCGTCACAGGAGAAAGTTGCTTGGCAAGATATTTTTACTGGTGCACAAATGCTCTTTGTTGCTTTTGGTGCGTTAGTGTTAGTGCCACTATTAACGGGTTTAAATCCTAATGTCGCATTGTTTACAGCGGGCATAGGCACATTATTGTTTCAACTCACCACGAAAGGCAAAGTACCGGTATTTTTAGCTTCCTCATTTGCCTTTATTGCACCGATCTCATTTGGTGTAGCTCAATGGGGGATTCCTGCAACTCTGGGCGGATTGGTTGCAGCAGGATTTGTGTTTATGTTTTTTGCTTTATTAGTCAAACTAAATGGCAAACATGTTATCGATCGTATTTTACCGCCAGTGGTAACTGGCCCTATTATTATGGTCATTGGTTTATCTCTTGCGCCAGTCGCAGTGGGTATGGCAATGGGTAAAGATAGTGGTCTTAAGGTTAAGGATTATCAATTAATTATGATTTCAATGGCCTCATTATTGACTACGCTGATTGTGGCAATTTGGGCAAAAGGATTTTTTAAACTTGTTCCAATTATTGCAGGTATTGTCGTTGGTTATGTGATGTCTTGGATAATGGGTATTGTCAACTTTCAACCGGTTATTGATGCACCATGGTTTAAGATACCGGATTTCACTTTTCCTGAATTTCATTGGCAAGCTATTTTATATATGATACCTATTGTTATTGCACCAACGATTGAGCACGTTGGTGATATTATGGCGATTAGTTCTGTTACTGGCAAAGATTATACTCGTGAACCGGGATTACAACGCACACTTTTGGGGGATGGATTAGCAACTTCGACCGCAGGCTTTTTTGGTGGCCCGCCTTGTATCACCTATGCAGAAGTGATTGGGGCCGTCACCTTAACACGAAACTTCAAAACTCGTGTAATGACATGGGCAGCAATTTGGGCGATTTTAATGTCATTTATTGGTAAAATTGGCGCATTTTTGAGTACTATCCCAACTGTTGTCATGGGCGGAATTATGGTGCTTTTATTTGGTTCGATTGCATCCGTTGGCATTAATATATTAATCAAACATAAAGTTGATCTTTCTGTTTCGCGCAATATGTGTATTGTTTCATTAGTGTTGGTGTTTGGTATTGGTGGGATGATTTTTGATTTTGGTTCTTACGCATTGCAAGGAATAAGTTTATGTGGCATTTTAGCTATTTTATTAAATTTAATCTTACCTTATCCGAGCAAAACAGTAAAAACTGATTAAGATTAAGATATCACGGTTAACGAATTAATCGTTAACCGTGATAAATTAAACTAAAGAAAGGGTGTGGTATTTTCATAAAATATGTCATTCATTTATCGATAAAAAGTGAGTAGACACTCACTTTTTTTAGTCTCTGGTTAATGACTAATGACATGTTATTCGTCGTTTTTCTTAGTGGATAAGAAACTTATCCTATTTTTACATTGAATAAAGTTTAATTTTTAGTCCTAATTTTATCACGATGAATAACTATGTTGAGTCCCATTTCTGTGGTTGGTAAGCGATAACTTATTTAAGTTTGTAGATTTTAAGAAAATATCATTATTTCTCTGTATATTATTTATACTGATTCAATTTAAAAAATGTTGAATTGTTGAAATACGCTTGATTAAGATGAACTCACATTTTTAGTCGCTTGAAAAACATTATTCAGTTTGTATAGAAAAGTCAGTAATGGCTTACTTAATTGTTAACAAATTGATAAACATAAAATATTTTACGAATTTTTGGTATGGTGGAAAGCTAAACTAGAATTATTTTTAGTTGTATAAAAGATATTTGCATTACAATAAAAAACTCACTTATTTGTTGAGATAAGTGAGTTTTCAATAGTAGAGTATCTTATTTTATTGGACGCATGGTTGGGAATAAAATGACATCACGAATAGTATGACTATTCGTAAATAACATCACCGTTCGGTCAATACCAATGCCTAATCCAGCTGTCGGTGGTAATCCATGTTCTAAAGCCGTAATATAATCTTCATCATAGAACATTGCTTCATCATCACCGGCATCTTTTTGTGACACTTGATCAGCAAAACGTTGAGCTTGGTCTTCCGCATCGTTAAGTTCTGAGAAGCCATTGCCAATTTCACGCCCACCAATAAAGAACTCGAATCGGTCTGTAACAAATGGATTTTCATCATTTCGACGAGCCAGTGGTGATACTTCAGCAGGATATTCGGTAATAAATGTCGGTTGAATCAGATTGGCTTCAGCAACCTCTTCAAAAATTTCAGTCACAACTCGACCAAGTCCCCAACCTTTTTCAATTTTGATACCTACTGCGCTAGCAATGGCACATGCTTTATCAAAATCATCCAAATCAGCATTATTGGTTTCTGGACGATAATGGCATATAGCTTCACGCATAGTCATTTTAATAAAAGGTTTACCAAAATCGAAGGTATGTTCACCATATTGAACAACGGTATTACCCGTTACAGCGATTGCCAGACGGCGGAATAATGCTTCAGTTAGCACAATCAAATCTTTATAATCAGCATACGCCATATACATTTCCATCATGGTAAATTCTGGATTATGTCTTGGCGATACCCCTTCATTACGGAAGTTACGATTAATTTCAAAGACACGCTCAAAACCACCGACAACCAGACGTTTTAAGTAAAGTTCTGGTGCGATACGTAAGTACATATCTAAATCAAGGGCATTATGATGCGTAATAAAAGGTTTCGCTGACGCCCCACCAGGAATAACTTGCATCATCGGTGTTTCAACTTCCATAAAGTGATTTTCAAGCATGAAATTGCGAATTTCAGTTACCACTTTTGAACGAGCGATAAATGTATTTCTCGATTCTTCATTTGTGATGAGATCCAAGTAGCGTTGACGATAACGCATTTCTTGATCTGCAAGCCCATGGAATTTATCCGGTAATGGACGAAGTGCTTTAGTTAATAAGCGAATTTCTTCACAGTGAATAGAAAGTTCGCCAGTTTTAGTTTTAAATAAATAACCTTTAGCACCGACAATATCCCCTAAATCCCATTTTTTAAATTGCTCGTTGTAGTAATTTTCGGGAAGATCATCACGCGTTACATAAAGTTGAATTTGCCCAGCAACGTCTTGTAAAGAGACAAAAGAAGCTTTACCCATTATACGGCGCATCATCATTCGACCGGCAACAGTGACAGTAATTTTATTCTCAATTAATTCTTCGTTGGTTTTATCGTCATACAATTTATGAAGATCACTTGAAATAGCATCACGACGAAAGTCATTTGGGAAAGCAATGCCTTGCTCGCGAATATTTGCTAGTTTTTCACGACGTATAGTTAGCTCGTTATTTAACTCTTCAATATGGTTTTGTTGCTCTTGCTGTGTTGACATAATTTTACCTTTTATTTATCACCAAGCAGTTTATAAACCTGCTTTTAAGCTTTCTTCAATAAATTGATCTAAATCACCGTCTAAAACGGCCTGAGTGTTGCGTGTTTCAACGCCGGTACGCAAATCTTTGATTCTTGAATCATCAAGCACATAAGAACGGATTTGACTACCCCAACCGATATCCGATTTGTTCTCTTCCATCTGTTGCTTTTCAGCATTTTTCTTCTGCATTTCAAGCTCATACAGTTTCGCTTTTAACTGTTTCATTGCTTGATCTTTATTACTATGCTGAGAACGATTATTTTGACACTGGGTAACAATTCCCGTTGGTATATGCGTAATTCGAACAGCAGATTCGGTTTTATTGACATGCTGTCCACCAGCACCTGATGCCCGATAGACATCAATACGAAGATCGGCAGGATTGATATCGATATCAATATTATCATCAATTTCTGGATAGACAAAAACAGAAGCAAATGATGTATGACGGCGATTACCCGAATCAAAAGGACTTTTTCGTACTAAACGGTGGACGCCTGTTTCGGTACGTAACCAACCGTAAGCATAGTCGCCAGTTACTTTAATGGTCGCCGATTTAATTCCTGCAACATCGCCATCAGATACTTCCATGACTTCTGTTGTAAACCCTTTAGATTCTGCCCAGCGTAAATACATTCGCAGTAACATTTCAGCCCAATCTTGTGCTTCAGTCCCCCCAGAACCTGACTGAATATCTAAATAACAATCTGCGCTATCGTAATCGCCTGAAAACATTCGACGAAACTCTAGCCCAGCCAGTTTTTTTTCTAACTGTTCAAGCTCTAGATTTGCTTCATCAAACGTATCTTGATCGTCGGCTTCAATGGCAAGTTCAAGCAAACCTTCAACATCGTCAAGGCCTTGAGTTAAAGAATCTATTGTATTGATGATTTCATCAAGCGTTACCCGCTCTTTGCCTAACGCTTGTGCTTTTTCGGGATCTGCCCAGACTTCAGATTGTTCTAATTCGGCATTAACTTCTTCAAGTCGCTCTTTTTTTAAATCATAGTCAAAGATACCCCCGAATCACTTCAGTGCGCTCGGTAAGTTCGGCTATTTTGGATTTTATCGGATTAATTTCAAACATGTATTATTTAGTTCGGTTTTGCGATTTTCAATTAATCGCCCATTGTAGCGGATTTAAGTATAATTTAGCAATTGCCAATTTGCAGATACGATGATTGGTAAATAATACCAATAAATAAAAATGACGCATTAAGCGTCATTGATAATTGAGTAACTATACTAAAAACAGTTATTTTTTTGCTTGAGCGTATAACTCAGCAACTTTATCCCAGTTAATTACATTCCAAAATGCACCAATATAATCAACACGACGATTTTGGTATTTTAAGTAATATGCGTGTTCCCAGACATCTAATGTTAAAATAGGCGTACCTGAAACACCTGAGAATTTTTCGCCCATGACAGGAGAATCTTGGTTTGCGGTTGAAACTACTTCAAGTTTACCATTTTGTAACACTAACCAAGCCCAACCAGAACCAAAACGAGTGGCTGCTGCGTTTGAAAATTTTTCTTTGAATGCGTCTACAGAACCGAAATCTTTTTCAATAGCTGCTTTAAGTTCACCTTTAAGCTCGGTACCAACTTTAAGTAATTCCCAAAATAGGGTGTGATTAACGTGACCACCCACATTGTTTTTGATACCTGTTAGTTTATCAGCTGGCACTTTATCTAAATTTTTAAGTAAAGTTTCAGGACATAATTCTTTAAGTTCTGCCGGTAAAGTCTCTAAGAGCGCATTTGCATTATTGACATAAGTTTGATGATGTTTGTCATGATGAAGATGCATCGTTTCCGAGTCAATATACGGTTCTAATGCGTCATAAGCATAAGGTAGAGGTGCAAGAGTGTAAGCCATGAAGATACTCCTTTCAAAAATTAGATATTCGTTATTGCTATATTTTACAGAGTATACGGTCAAATTGCTTATCTCACAATCTATTATTTGAATAGTTCAGAACTATTTAATGATTGGATAATCAATAAATCAAATTGCCTAATTGACAAAGCCCTCCACCAATATCTTTCCCAATCTTACCTTTATGCAAAGAAAGACCTTCTAAAAAACTTACGATTTTCCATCAGTTAATTTTACGTTTTAAGATAAAATACTCTTTATCTAATTTTAACCTCAATTTACTTCATTTTTCGGGGTTGTCTACTTTTAATATTTTGCATAATTTCGAACAACCAACCATGAACGATAATAGAATTTAATTTGTAGAAGCAGACAGATAGTATTGACTTAGCTTATCCAAAAAAACAAAGAGTTTATAATTCATTTTACTATAATCATGTAGGCGTAATTTTTCCTCTGTATCAACAAAACGATATTTAGCCGCTTGACTAAGGTCATTTTGCGAATGGGCAATCAACTTTTCAACTACCTCATGGGTTAACTCCATATGACATTGGAAACCATAAACCAATTTGCTATAAGCAATAATTTGCCGAGGACAGCCTTCACTATAAGCAATAATTTGCGCATTTTGCGTTAAACCTGGCATATCATTGTGCCAGTGACCTACTGCTAGCGTATCGCCGAAATGAGAAAAAAGCGGATTTTTTTTGCCTGCTTCCGTTAAGGTAATGGGGAATTTACCGATCTCTTTTTCAGGACTATGCTCGAAATGTGCACCAAGTGCTTCGCCAATTAATTGGGATCCAAGACAAACGCCAATCACGATTTTATTCGCTTTAATTGCTGATAAAATGAAGGTTTGCTCTGCTAATGAATCAAAATGGGCACACTCTTGTTTCGTTGTGACAGGGGATTGTGGACCGCCCATAATAATAAGAAAATCAATATTATCTATCCTTTCAGGAAGTGGCTCGCCCAGATAAACTCTTGAATAGGTAACCGTATGAAGATGTAACTTAGCCCATTGTTCATAAGCACCTGGTGCTTCAAACTCTTCATGAAGAATAAAATGGATATGCATGGATAAAAATTTCCTTTCTTATTAATTTAACAATAACATTATAGATAAATTTTGAACATTTAAAGTGTTATCAAAAGTATTATGGGTAATAATTTTTTTAAAATATTATTAACCTTTTTACTTTAAACACAATATTAAAATTTGAAAAGGAGTGTAATTGTCGGAAATAAAAAAACCTGCTATAAGCAGGTTTTAATAATTCGGTAAGTTGGCTCCTCCAACTGGACTTGAACCAGTGACATACGGATTAACAGTCCGCCGTTCTACCGACTGAACTATGGAGGAACCGAAATGTAGCGCGCATATTATAGATTAAATGGCACTATGTCAATAGTTAAATTGTATTAAATGCTTTTTCGTTTTAATAACCTCCCTTTATTTTATTCAAGTGTTAGGATTGTCTTGAATAATTCCGTTTGCCTTAAGAGTTGTTGAGGATGAGATCCAAGCTGTTGTTCTGGGATCTTCTCTTTTAGCGAATGATAATAATCGATCCAATAAGGTAAAACTTGATGGGTCGTTAAATCTCTAAAATTCATCGGATATAAAGCAAAATAACTTTCATTGTGTTCATTTCGAAAAGCGTAGGTAATGAGTTCACTGCAATAAAGTCCAGCTGTATTTGGACGAAAGCTAGGGTTATAAGGTAGACCAATACATGATTTAGCTCGTTTAATAGCATTTTTAATCAACCCTAAATTATCAATTCGACCAATGATATTAAATTGTGCTGTATTGATAAAATGCGTCAGTGTTTGGTTAATGACCCCGTATTTTGGCGTTGCTTCAATAACGATATTATTTCCAATATATAATCCTACATGATTGATATTATTGGTTAACTCATCCACGTTACGTGTTGCACCAGAACAGGTGACAGCATCATTAAAGTCATTAACCTCGTTCAGACACTGGAAAATAATATCGCCTTTTTTTAAATCAGTGATTTTTAGCACGGTAACGCCATAAAAGGAACATGACTGAAGTTGCTATGATAAACTTAAGTGCATCAAATCCTGCAAAAGGGAGATATCCGAGTTTTATTGCTTCAATGAGGTTAATATGTAAATAACCAGCTAGATAAAAAACGCCAAATACAAAGATTAATAAATGTGCACAAGCGAATGCGATTAATCCTAAAATAAAATGGCGATCATAACCTTTTTCAGCGGCAAAGCCGGCTAAATAAGCACTAAATACCGCCCCATATAAATAACCGGCAGAAGGGGAATGTAAAGCTATCATGCCACTACTTCCGTTGGCAAACAATGGTAATCCTATTGCACCTAAAAAAAGATATTGAATTATCGCTAATGCACCTAATTTACGTCCTAAAAACGCACCAATAAGGAGTATTGCTAAAGACTGTAAAGTAAAAGGAACAGGATAAGTTGGAATGCTAATGTTAGCGGCTAGTCCTAATAATAATGCCGCACTTGTTGTTACAAAGAGTTTTCGTTGCCAAGAGGATAGCTTAAATAGCGTTGTAATAAAGGTTGGATAATATGGGGTAACTTGATGTTTCATAATAATGATACCTTGCTTTTATGTGTAAATATTTTGCTAATAATATAGCAAAGTTTTATTATGTAAACTTATTTTTTATAGAAAGGTTTACTTTTGAGAGGGTTATCACACTCTATGAAAAATGAATGTGATAACAACCGCAATATTTTGATTAAACTAAGAAAGGATTATTCATGCGCTCATGGCCAAAGCTAGACATAGGGCCATGTCCGGGAACAAAAACGAAATCATCACCAAGTGGTAATAATTTATGTTTAATTGAAGAAATCAAATCGGCATGATTGCCTCTCGGAAAATCTGTTCTTCCTATACTACCGTTAAATAACACATCACCAACAAAAGCGATTTTATCAGGATGATTAATAAAAACGATATGACCGGGTGTATGACCTGGGCAATAAAGTACATCGAGTGAAATATTGCCGACTTTGATTTTATCTCCTTCTTTTAACCAATGATCCGGTAAAAAGGGTTCAATATAAGGAAAACCAAATTGAATACATTGCTGAGGTAATCCACTAAATAAAAATTCATCTTCTTGATTTGAGCCGATGATTTTTACATCATAATGTTTTGCTAATTCTACAGCCGCGCCAACGTGATCCAAATGTCCATGCGTTAATAGGATTTGTTTAATATTCACGCCCAGTTTTTCCACGGTTTTTTTGAGTAATTCGGGTTCACCACCTGGATCGATAAAGGCTGCTTCCTTTGTTTCATCACACCAAATAATGCTACAATTTTCCTGAAAAGCAGTAACCGGAATGATTTGGTATTGAAACATATTGTTATCTCCTTGTTTCTTGATGATGAGCGGTTAAGTTTTGCCCATCTTGTTTTTTTAAAGCTGCAAACACAATGCTAGAAAGTATTGTGATAATTCCTAATATCATAAAAGTAATTTGGAAAGACTTAATGGTAGCGGTTTCCTCACCGACTAACCTAACAAGCACGGCACCTAAAGCGATACCGAAGCTAATAGCAAGTTGTTGGTTTACCGCCATTAAACTATTCCCACTACTGGTTGTTTCACCTTGTAAATCAGCTAAAGTGATACTGTTCATTGCCGTAAATTGTAATGAATTGGTACAACCAATGCAAAAAAGTAATAGACACATCAGGATGATCGGGGTGGATAAACTTAATTGCGACATTAATAAAATGAACGTCCCAGCCAATATAGTATTGCCAATCAAGACGTTTCGATACCCTAATTTAGCTAAAATTGTAGGAATAAACGATTTAATTGCCATTGAAGCCAACGCCATAGGAATTAATATCATTCCTGCTTCAATTGCTGAATAACCAAAGCCAACTTGTAATAATAATGGAATTAAAAAAGGAACCCCTGAAATACCTAATCGACTAATCAAATTACCGATAATACCGATTTTAAAAGTGCGAATACTAAATAAAGATAATGGGAATATAGGGGTAGTTGCTTTTTGAGCGTAGAATCGGTAACCAAACAGAAAGATTAAACTTATTATTGCTAAAAATAGTGAAATATAACTACTTTGTCCCTCACTTAGCAGCTCCAAACTTAACGTGGCACTAATAAATGTTATGGCAATAATAACAAAGCCCCAAAAATCAAAATAGATGCGTTCACCTTTAAGGTTTGGCATATATTTGCAAGCAATAATGATCCCAGCAATACCAACAGGGATATTAATTAAAAATACCCAATGCCAACTGATCATTTCAGCTAAATATCCGCCAAGAACAGGGCCAATTACAGGGCCTACCAGTCCTAAAATGGATGAGGTATTTAGCGCTGATAAAAATTCATTACGCCGATAAGATTTAATTAAGACTAATCTGGAAACAGGTACCATCATTGAACCGCCAATACCTTGTATAACCCTCGAAATATCCATAAAAATAAGGGTATTTGATAGGGCACAAGACAGCGATCCCGCTGTAAAAAGAAACACGGCAGTCACAAAAACATTTTTTGTTCCAAAGCGATCGGATAATAAACCACTAATCGGAATAAACAATGCTAAAGTTAATGCATAACAGATTACCGCAGATTGCATATTTAAGGGGGATTCATGGAGATCTTTAGCAATCGAGGGGAGTGCCGTATTTAAAATTGATGTATCGAGTGATTGCATTAAAAATGCGACTGCCGCAATCCACGGCAACATTCGATATACCATAGGGGATAATTGAATATCATTGCTCATTATAGTGATTACCTATTATTGTTGCGATGATAGTTTTAAGGCTATCAATAAGATGATAGAAGACAATTTATCTCATATTACCTCGAAACGACTTTGTCGTCGATGAAATAAACCAGAAAGCATAATTTATTTAAGTTTTCTTTACAGTGAGTTGGTGATGCTTGTCGGTTTGGATTTGATTGGTCTATCTTATCAATACTTGGCAAGTAATAGATAGCGATTACGCATTGTGTAATATTCATAATGAAATTAAGCGGGTAAGAGACACAATTGCAAAGTCTAAAAATCGATTTTAACCAGTCAAAAAAACTGCCTTGTATCGCTAATGTTTGACGGTGATAATGCACATATAATTATAAAGCTATTTATAATCAATGCTTCAATGCTTTTTGATTGATTCGACTAAATAGCGTTAAGGTATTAGATAAGATTGTACGAAGTATTTCTGGTTGGGGTTCTTTGCGTAACTGACTTAAAACATGAAATATTTCAATTAGATATTCTGGGCGATTGATTTGACCTTGTCGACCACTTAATGGCATATCGGGGGCGTCGGTTTCAAGTACAAGACTTTCTAAAGGCAGTTGGGCAATGGTTTGGCGAGTTTTATTAGCGCGTGCGTAACTTATTACTCCCCCGACACCAATATAATAACCGAGTTTCACAAATTGCATCGCTTGTTGATAACTGCCCGAAAATCCATGTATGACACCCCGACAAGGTAAATTTGCTTGATGAAGTTCGTGGTACATAATGTCATGCGTTTTACGTGAATGAATCAAAACGGGTAAATCATATTTTTTAGCCAAGGTAAGCTGTGAACGAAAATAAAATAGTTGTTGTTGCCAATCAACGGTAAGATTGTATTTATCCAGACCAATTTCGCCCATTGCTACTAATTTTTTTGGGTTTTTATTGATAATATCGGATAATTTTTCTAAATCTGATTCTGTGTGTTGATAAATGGGATGTAAACCAAGTGCTGCATAAACTTCATTATATTGTTCAGCAAGGTGTAATATTGTATGAAAATGATTCGCAGAGACAGCTGGCACAATGAGCGCATCAATTTTTGCTTGCTGTATTTTGTCGATAGAATCAGCGATATCTGCGGTAAAAATGGGAAAATCAAAATGACAATGTGTATCAATAAACATAATGCCTCCTATTTTACCTTTTCTTGATGTAATAAAATGGGTAATAAAAATTGTCGAGCCGAATAAATAATCTGCTCAATAAGTGGATTGGTTAATTCAGGATATAATCGGGCATAATAATTATCACATTCTGCTGAATTGAATCCCCCTCCTTGCCAGGTGTTTTTAAGTTGATTGATAGCTTTTTGACTGATTTCAATCTCATTTGTTTTAGAATTATACGCAGATACTAACCAATTCCACGCACTTTGAATTGGGAAGAGTAACGGTTGATTAATGCCTTGCAAATAGCCTTCGATTAAAGTTGTTAAAATAATTTGTGCTTGCTCAGGGTTTAAATATTCAAAACGCCATTCACTCTCTTCCCGACCATAGATGCGACTATAGCTATTCGTGTTTTCAGGATTGGAGATGCAATAAATAAGATGATCGATCCATAATGTCATGCCATCACGGATCGAAAGTTTCGATGGTCGCCATGTTAAAATTCCATCCTCTTGAACATGGGTTAACCAGCCTTGCAGTATGTAATGTTGTCCATTAGCAAAAAGGGTTAAATTGACCTCTTCGGCAGCTTGTATCAGGCGTTCTTGGCAAATTTTATTCGCTAACGATTGCATAGATTCATTTTGTTCATCATAAATAATCTGACCAAAGGCGCCGTCTGGTAACTCGCCGGTTAATGCTAATCGATGATACAAATCTGATTCTTGGATAGTGTGATCAATCAATTGATTTAAAATTTTTACATTAAGCTGGTATCGTTCAAAATTATCCAGATTAAAATTTTCAGCATCCGGTAAAGTATCATCAAGATAATTAATATAGAAATTGAATCGTTTTTGTAAAAAAAATCGTATGGAGTGTTGATAGAATCGTTTTAATTCATCAAGACTAATGTTATCAATCGTCATCGCCGAAATATCACTAATGAAGGATTGACTTTCACCTTGCTGTTGTGCTGCCGGTAGCCATTCATTGGCATAGCTTTTAGGCGGATTTAAATAATTTTGAGGATTAAATGGTGTGCGCGTATGGATGACACGTAAATTATCGAAACCGTTTGTACTATCTTTGGTATCATTATAGTATTGAATGATATAGTCCCATAGTTCATCAATTAATACTGACGGATAACGTTCAGTATTATCTTTAATTTCTCGCCCAATATAACTCATGTAGAGTTGTTTTTGAGCCGATAAAATTGCTTCTAAAAACAGATACCGATCATCTGTGCGACGACTTCGATCCCCTCGTCTTGGGTACTGAGCAATCAAATCAAAATCAAGCGGTAGCGAAGTTCTAGGATAATCACCATCGTTCATGCCTAATAAACATACCACTTTAAAGGGAATTGAACGCATTGGCATCATAGTACAAAAATTGATTTTGCCCACTAAAAAACGATGAGCTAAATGATTTTGTTCTAAACGTGATTGCATTGCATCATGTAAAATAGTCATCGATATGTTATCCGCAAAATTTGCTAACAATCCACTGTCAATCAGCTTTTGCCACTCATCTTGAATCATCAATAAAATAGATTCACGTTGTTCATTACTAATAAAAAAATCATTGAGTAATTCAAGGCAACAACTTTGCCATTCAACTAATGGTTTGGCTTGACTTAACAATGTTGACCATTTACGGACTATACTAATAAATTCAGCTAATTGACCAATAAGTTCAGCATCCAAACCAGTCGCGCCATCATACGGGAGTATTTGCTGCCAGCTTCCTTGCTCACTGCTCATCGTATAACCAAGCAACAAACGTTCAAGTCCAAATAACCAACTATGGGCATTTTCAAGACCAAAACGAATACCCGATTCAATGATCCATGTCCTTAAAAGCGTTAATTGTGATTCATTGATCGAAAATTTTTCCGAAATTGCTGGTATCTCCAGTAAATTAAACAACTCTTCTGCCGTAAATCGACTTTGAGGAAAATTTAAAATCGCAAAAAATGCTTGCACAATGGGATCAATATTTCGAGCTTTCTGATCGGAAATAGTGAAAGGTAGATAACGTTGACCTTCAGCATTACCAAAAACGGCACGAATATAAGGGATGTATTTATCAATATCTGAAACCATCACAATGCAATCACGTAACTCTATGGTTGGATCAGCATCAAAGACAGATAGTAAATAGTCATAGAGTACTTCGACCTCACGCTGTTCGCTATGGCATGCATGAAACGAAATTGATTTATCGGTTGAGTTAATGTGAAGTGCAGTTTTATCTGACGGATATAGCTCCAGTATATCTTGCTGAATAGCATGTAGTAAACAAGTGCGATCGTGATTAGCAAACGCATCAATATCTTGTTTGTTTTGGAATTCTTGTAATAAAAACAGACAATCCCGTCCTAGTTTTCCCCATGACGTTAAGAGTGGATTTGGGATTTTATCGGGTGTATTTTGTATGTCAGTTAGCTGTTTTTCGACAATATCTCCCCAATACCATTTGCAAGGATTGTTAAACATTAAATGTACATCGATATGTTTTCCAAGTGCTGAGAGTAGCGAAAGATAAATGGGTGGAAGGGAAGTAATACCAAAAATAAAAATACGGTCGGGTAACGTATTTAACCGTTTTTTATCAAAATGGTCATCCAGTAGGATATCAAGCATTTGCTGGTAGATATTTGCACGGTGATACGGCTGACTAATGGCTATTAATTGTCTCCACAACTCCGCTTGCCAAATTTCATCGGGATGATGATTTAATTCGACCACGGTTTTATTCGATTCCCATTTTGCTAGCCAGTCAGGGCGATAAACTAAGTACTGATCGTATAAACGAGCAATACGTGTTGCCAGTTGATATAACTTTCTTTCTGTTTTATCTATATTGAGATAATGTTTGAGTGCGATAAATTCCTGCTTATCAATGAGTTGAGGCAGCAAATAAAATAGACGCCAAGTCATGGCTTCAGGATTAAAACTGTTTTCAATAGGCGAATCGGGTAATAAAGCTTGATAAACTTGCCAGATAAACTGAGTTGGATAAGGAAAAGCAATGTTTGCCACAATACCGAGTGCATCTGCAAGCTCGATCTGCAACCATTGCGCCATGCCTTGGCTTTGCACGATCACCATATCGGGCATGAACACATTTTCTAATGGTTGTCTTTGCATCAATTCACTCACCAATGATTTGAGTAGATCGACTTGATTTGAATGATAAATGGTAAACATAGTCGCTTTAAATTCGAAAAGATTATTCAAAATTATCGCTGATAGTGAGTAATAAATCTAGTAGCCTATCTTCATAGAAAACAGATTTTGGGGCTGTATAATTTTAAACGTAATGGGGATCATCAAAGAAAAACACACACAAAACGTTCATAATTTATCTTACTCAAAGTAAATTTTGCAGTTTGCTTAGCAGTATTCACATTTTTAATTTTTTTTATTTACGATATAAAAATTTAACAATATAAAAAAAGATGAGTTAATTATTCAATTCAATTATAAAAGTAATAAACGGTTTTACTTCACAGTGTGAATATGAAGACTTGTCGTTATTGGGGTACTGAACAGGACTATTGGAAAAGCAGAAAAGATTACAAAATTAATTTTTGTAATCTTTTTGATTTTAATAACAAAACTATTGTCCAATACGGCGTGTTAATTCGATAACACGCATTTTAGCTAAAGCTTTTGACAATTCAGCAGAGGCTTGTGCAAATGACATATCATCACTTGGGTGATTAATATGTTCTTGGGCACGTCTGACTGCTTCTTGTGCTCTGGCTTCATCTAAATCTTCGCCTCGAATAGCCGTATCAGCTAAGATTGTTACTATATTAGGTTGAACTTCTAATATACCACCCGATAGGTAGATAAATTCTTCTTCACCATTGGGTTTCACAATACCCACCATACCTGGTTTAATGGTAGTAAGCAGTGGCGTATGACCCGGGTAAATACCGAGTTCACCTTCAATACCTGTGACTCTGATTCGCTGAACATCACCCGAAAATAGGTGAGATTCAGCACTAACAACTTCTAATTGATAGGAAGTTAGTGCCATAATACTATCTCCGTTCAATGAATCTCTTACAGAGATTTCGCTTTTTCAATCGCTTCATCGATTGAACCAACCATATAGAATGCTTGTTCAGGAATGTGATCATAATCACCGTTCATGATACCTTTAAAAGCACTGATTGTATCTTTTAATGGCACATATTTACCTGGTGAACCAGTGAACACTTCGGCAACGAAGAATGGTTGAGATAAGAAACGTTGAATTTTACGTGCACGAGCCACGGTCAATTTATCGTCTTCTGATAACTCATCCATACCAAGAATAGCGATAATATCTTTTAATTCTTGATAGCGTTGTAAAATTGATTGCACGCCTCGTGCACAATCATAGTGTTCTTGACCAACAACCAATGGATCTAATTGACGACTGGTTGAATCAAGTGGATCAACCGCAGGATAGATACCTAATGAAGCGATTTGACGACTTAATACGATTGTTGCATCTAAGTGAGCAAAGGTTGTCGCTGGTGATGGGTCTGTCAAGTCATCGGCTGGTACGTATACGGCTTGAATTGATGTAATTGAACCAGTTTTAGTCGATGTAATACGTTCTTGAAGGATACCCATTTCTTCGGCTAATGTTGGTTGATAACCTACTGCTGATGGCATACGACCCAATAGCGCCGATACTTCTGTTCCGGCTAAGGTATAACGATAAATATTATCGATAAATAAGAGTACGTCTTTACCTTCATCACGGAATTTTTCAGCCATCGTTAATCCTGTCAACGCTACGCGTAAACGGTTTCCAGGTGGCTCATTCATCTGACCATAAACAAGCGATACTTTATCAAGTACGTTTGATTCTTTCATTTCATGATAAAAGTCATTACCCTCACGAGTACGCTCACCAACACCTGTAAATACAGAGTATCCAGAATGTTCGATAGCGATGTTACGGATTAACTCCATCATGTTAACGGTTTTACCTACACCTGCACCACCGAAAAGACCGACTTTGCCCCCTTTTGCAAATGGACAAATTAAGTCGATAACTTTAATACCGGTTTCAAGTAACTCAGTTGAGTTAGCCAGTTCTTCATAGGTTGGCGCTGCACGGTGAATAGCCCAGCGCTCTTCTTCGCCAATTGGACCTGCTTTATCAACAGGATCACCAAGTACGTTCATAATACGACCTAGTGTTTTAGTACCTACCGGTACTTCAATGCCGTGCCCTGTGTTGACGACTTTAAGTCCACGTCTTAAACCATCAGATGATCCCATTGCGATACAACAAACAACGCCACCACCTAATTGTTGCTGAACTTCCAGAACTAATTTTTCGGCGCCAGTTTCCACTTCTAATGCATCATATACCTTTGGTACTGCATCTTCTGGGAATTCGACATCAACCACCGCACCGATGATCTGGACAATCTTTCCAGTAGCCATTTTTATTCCTCTACGTCTTTTTCTTAACTATAAGCCAATATATTTAGCATTAACCTGAAACAGCAGCTGCGCCCGATACAATATCAATCAATTCATTGGTAATCGCACCTTGACGTGCTTTGTTATACACAATCTGTAATTCATTGATTAAATTTGCACCATTATCGGTTGCTGCTTTCATGGCCACCATTCTTGCTGCTTGTTCACTCGCTAGATTTTCTACCACAGCTTGATAAACCTGTGATTCAATATAACGACGTAAAATCACATCTAAAAGCGATTTAGCATCAGGCTCATAAATATAATCCCATGTTGAAGCAGTGAGTTTTTTATCTTCTGAATGTGGTAATGGTAATAATTGCTGAATAGTCGGTTTTTGCGACATGGTATTAATAAATCTATTCGTTGCGATATATAATCTATCAATTTTCCCATTGTCATACGACTCAAGCATCGTTTTTACTGGACCTATCAAATCAGATAATTCTGGTTCATCACCTAAATTAGTCACTTGGGTTAAAATGTTTGTTTTTACTGATGAGAAAAACGAAACCCCTCGTGAACCAATTAATGCGACATCTGCTTCTACACCTTTTTCCTGCCATGCTGACATATCAGCAACGACAGTTTTAAAAAGATTGATATTTAAACCACCACATAAACCACGATCGGTTGAAATAATAAGATAACCAACTCGTTTTACATCCCTTTCTTCTAAATAAGGATGTTTGGCACCTATTTGAGCTAACGCTAAATGTCCAATTACTTCACGAATCATTTCTGCATATGGACGAGAAGATGCCATTCTATCTTGCGTTTTACGCATTTTGGAATTGGCAACCATTTCCATTGCTTTTGTGATCTTTTGCGTACTTTGGATACTGGCAATTTTCGTTCTGATCTCTTTTGCATTAGCCATTTGTTACCTCACCCTTACCAAGTTTGAGTTGATTTAAAGCTATCAAGCATTGCTTTTAACTTACTTTCAATCTCATCATTGTAATTGCCTGTCTCGTCAATCTGTTTAACAAAATCGGCATATTGACTATGCGCATAAGCTAGTAGTGCTGCTTCAAATGGTAAAACCTTAGCGAGTTCAACATCTTCAAGATAACCACGCTCTGCTGCATAAAGAACAATTGATTGTTCAGCAACTGTCATTGGTGAGTATTGCTTTTGCTTCAATAATTCAGTTACTTTTTCACCATGACTTAATTGGTTTCTTGTTGCTTCATCTAAATCAGATGCAAACTGAGAAAACGCAGCTAATTCACGATATTGTGCAAGGGCTGTACGAATACCACCAGATAATTTTTTCATTATCTTAGTTTGTGCAGCACCACCTACACGAGAAACCGAAATACCCGGGTTAACCGCAGGACGGATACCAGAGTTAAACAAGCTGGTTTCTAAGAATATCTGACCATCAGTAATTGAAATTACGTTAGTTGGTACGAACGCTGAAACGTCACCAGCTTGGGTTTCAATAATCGGTAAAGCCGTTAATGAACCTGTTTTACCTTTCACTTCACCTTTGGTGAACTCTTCAACATACGCTTCGTTAACACGTGCTGCACGTTCAAGTAAGCGAGAATGTAAATAGAATACATCACCCGGATAAGCTTCACGTCCAGGTGGACGACGAAGTAACAATGAAATTTGACGGTAAGCAACCGCTTGTTTAGATAAATCATCATAAACAATTAATGCATCTTGACCACGATCACGGAAGTACTCGCCCATTGCACAACCTGCGTACGGCGCTAAGTATTGTAATGCCGCTGATTCAGAAGCGGATGCAACAACAACAATGGTATTTTTTAGTGCACCATGTTCTTCAAGTTTACGTACAACATTGGCAATGGTTGATTGTTTTTGACCAATGGCAACATAGATACATTTAACACCTGAGTTGCGTTGGTTAATAATTGCGTCGATTGCTAATGCGGTTTTACCGGTTTGTCGGTCTCCGATGATAAGTTCACGTTGACCACGTCCGATAGGAATCATTGAGTCAACGGCTTTATAACCGGTTTGTAATGCTTGGTCAACCGATTGACGGTCGATAACACCAGGTGCGACGACTTCAACAGGAGAAAACCCATCATTTTGAATTGAACCTTTACCGTCGATTGGTTCACCAAGGGTATTAATAACCCGACCTAATAAACCATCGCCGACAGGTACTTCTAAAATACGACCAGTACATTGTACTTTCATCCCTTCGGATAGATCTTCGTATGGTCCCATAACGACTGCACCGACAGAATCTCTTTCAAGGTTTAACGCCATTGCGTAACGATTTCCGGGTAGTGAAATCATTTCACCTTGCATGACATCGGTTAATCCGTGGATTCGAAGGATACCATCACTTACCGATATGATCGTTCCTTCATTGTGAGCGTTACTCACAATATTGAACTGAGCAATACGCTCTTTAATTAGTTCACTTATTTCAGTTGAATTTAGCTGCATTATCAGTCCCCTTAAGACTGTAGAGCGTCATTTAATCTTGTTAAACGCCCTCTGATACTACTATCAATAACCATATCGCCCGTACGAATAATAAAACCAGAAATGAGCGATGGATCAATATGACATTTTAGTTTTACTTTTCGTGATAAACGTTTTTCAACAGCGATAGAAATCTTATCAAGTTGTTCGTTAGACAGTGCTTGTGCCGAAATGACATCGACATCAGCTTGCGCTTCTCTCTCTAAACAATATTGTTCAAACAGTGTAAGCACTTCGGGAAGAAGTGATAACCGTTTGTTTTCGGACATAATCTTAATAAAATTAGTACTAAACTCATCTAATACATCTTGACAGATATTGATGAGTAAGTTTGCAACCGAATCGGCTTTCATGTCAGATGTCAAAATACTACGTATTTGTTCGTTTTGACTAACTTGAGATGTTACCATTAGCATTTTATGCCATGATTCGATATTGTTTTTTTCTACCGCAAACTCGAAAGCAGCTTTAGCATAAGGGCGAGCAATTGTAATTAAGTCTGCCATTGCTCTAGTCTCCTTATAATTCAGCTACGAGTTTATCAATGATGTCGCTATTTGCGGCTTCATTAACAGAGCGTTCAATAATTTTTTCTGCACCAGCAATAGCAAGTGTAGCGACTTGTTGTTTAAGCTCTTCTTTAGCTCGTTTACGTTCAGCCTCTACTTCAGCAAATCCTTGCGCAACAATTCGTTCTTTTTCTCGAATTGCTTCTTGTTGTGCTTCTTCAAGAATAATTGCTTTGCGTTTATTGGCTTGCTCTATAATTGCATTAGCCTCAACCTTAGCCTGTTGCATTAAGTCAGATGTATTTGCTTTGGCTAGTTCCAAATCTTTTTTTGCTGTTTCTGCTGAAGCAAGACCATCAGCTATCTCTTTTTGACGTTTTTCAATCGCAGCGATAACAGGAGGCCAAACAAACTTCATACAGAACCAAACAAACAATACAAATGTAATTGCTTGGCCGAGGAGAGTTGCGTTCATATTCATGAGACGATTCCTCTTAGATTTTTATTAGCCGGCAACAGCAAAGATGATATAAAGCGCAATACCCACACAAATCATTGGGATCGCATCCACTAGCCCCATAACAATGAAAAATTGAGTTCGTAACATAGGGATTAATTCCGGTTGACGTGCTGCACCTTCTAAGAATTTACCACCTAGTATACCGATACCAATTGCGCCTCCTACAGCAGCTAATCCCATCATTATGCCTGCGGCTACATATAAAATTTCCATTATATACTCCAGTTTAATATAAAAAATATTGAAATTAATGTTCTTCCGTTGTCGATGCCATTGCTAAATAAACAATCGTCAACACCATAAAAATAAAAGCTTGTAACGTAATAATTAAAATATGGAAAATGGCCCACGGTAAAGATAATACCCATTGTGACCACCAAGGTATTAATGCCGCAATTAAGATGAAAATAAGTTCACCTGCATACATATTACCGAAAAGTCGTAGACCTAAAGATAGTGGTTTAGCTAATAGACCGACAAGTTCAAGTACTAAATTGATTGGTGCAAAAGCCCAGTGATTAAAAGGATGAAGGGTGTAATCTTTGATAAACCCTGAAATTCCTTTGTACTTGATAGAATAGAAAATAATTAAAATAAAGACGCCTAAAGCCATTGACATAGTAATGCTGACATCTGCTGTTGGCACTACTCTCAAATGAGATAAACCTAAATATTGTCCTGCGTAAGGGAGGAAATCAACCGGGATAAGATCCATGAGATTCATAAAAAAGACCCAAATAAATACCGTTAATGCTAACGGTGCAATGAGCTTGTTTTGACCAGTGAACATGTCTTTGACAGTATTATTAACAAATTCAAAGATCATCTCGACAGCACATTGTAATTTACCTGGTACCCCACTTGTTGCTTTTTTGGCAACACGATGAAAAATCCACAAGAAAATAACACCAAGAAAAATTGAAAAAAACAATGAATCAAGATTAAAGGTCCAAAAACCTGAACCTACTTGTAAGTTTTCAAGATGGTGCTTGATATAAGCCTGTGGCGAAGCCGGAGAGGAAACTGCCATATAACCTTCTTACTTATTCCTAAAAATAAAAAATATTACAATGTTTTATCTATATTAAAAGGTATAGACAATCGCTGTAATAACCCTAAGCTAGTATTTTAAACCCAATTACCTATATAAAGTCAACAAATTATTAACAAAATAAATAAATTCAACACTTTTTACTAAAAAATTGTAAATAAACAGAGCTTGCTTAATAAACTCATTAAACGTATTGACTTATTAAAAACTTATTATTACATATAAAAAATATTATTTTTAAGCTTTAACAGCTAGTGCAATACGTTCTGCCAATTTTTGTACTTCGGCTTCTTCACTGCCTTCAACCATTACTCTAATGAGAGGTTCTGTTCCAGATTTGCGAATTAATACCCGCCCGTTACCATCAAGTTCTTTTTCAACTTGCTCTATTGCTAGTTTTACTGCTGAATTTTTTAATGGATCACTTTTTTCGGTATAGTGAACATTAATTAATACTTGAGGTAACATTATCATGCCACTACATAAATCTGATAAAGACATATCGTTGCGAACCATAGCACTTAAAACTTGTAGACCAGCAATAATTCCATCGCCAGTTGTTGTTTTGTCTAATAACAAAACATGACCTGAGTTTTCAGCCCCTAAACGCCATTTCTTCTCAATAAGCTTTTCAAGAACATAACGGTCACCAACTTTAGCACGAGCAAAAGGTATGCCAAGGTTTTTAAGTGCTATTTCCAGTCCCATATTACTCATTAATGTACCGACAACGCCACCTTTTAGTTGACCTTGTCTGAGTGCTTCGCGAGCAATGATATAAATAATCTGATCGCCATCAATTTTTCGACCTTCATGGTCAACCATTATAATGCGATCACCATCCCCGTCTAATGCAAAACCTAAATCTGCTTGTTCATCAATAATTCGTTTTGACAATGCTCTAACATCAGTAGCACCACAATTTTCATTAATATTAACGCCGTCAGGTTCACAGCCAATTTTGATGACTTTTGCGCCGAGCTCACGCAATACTTTTGGCGCAATATGATAGGTTGCGCCATTCGCACAATCGACTACAATTTTCAGACCCGATAGACTTAGCTCATGATCAAAGGTGCTTTTACAAAATTCGATATAACGGCCTGCTGCATCAGTAATACGGCTAGCACGTCCTAATTGTTTGGATTCGACACAATCTATATCTTTTTCTAATTCTGCTTCAATTTCTAATTCAATCGAATCAGCAAGTTTTTTTCCTTCGGTAGAAAAAAATTTAATACCATTATCGTAAAAAGGATTATGTGAAGCAGAAATGACAATACCGGCATCAGCTCGAAAAGTACGAGTTAAATAAGCGATAGCAGGCGTTGGCATTGGTCCGGTAAAGGCAGTAGCAACACCGGCAGACGCAAAACCAGCTTCAAGTGCTGATTCAAGCATATAGCCTGATATACGCGTATCTTTTCCGATTAAGACTTTTTTCACACCATCTTTAGCTAATATGCGTCCAGCTGCCCAACCTAATTTAAGAGCAAAATCGGGAGTGATAGGATATTGTCCAACTTTACCTCGTATCCCATCAGTACCAAAATATTTTCGATTAGACATTTTATTTCCTCATACTAAATTTTATTTCTAATAATAATTTTATTGATAAATAATTACATAAGATTTTTGTGCTAATTATAATTAATGATGTCGGATGTTATATTTATGCATAATAAAATTATTCTCTATTATCATTAGCGAATTTTAATAAAACTTGGCTTTCTTTGATAAAACGTTGTGCATAGCTACCAAACCATTTGGTGACTTCATTAAAATTCTCAACAAATTTTGCCTTATCGCGTTGCTCAATCAATTCAACCATCTGTCCAAAGCGCTGATAATAGCGTTTAATTAATTCGATATTATCATCTGATGCCATAATGATATCGGCATAAAGTTCAGGATCTTGAGCAAATAATCTGCCAACCATCATCAGTTCAAGACGATATATAGGAGAAGAAAGGGCAATTAGTTTTTCTAAATCAACATGTTCTTGCTGTAAATTAACACCATAAGAAAAAGAGGTGAAATGGCGTAATGCTTGAATAAATGACATGCATTTATCATGCTCTTTGGCACTGATAGTACATAAATTTGCACCCCAAATGCGCATTTGATCAATAAACCATTGGTATTTTTCAGGCTCTCGTCCTTCACAATACACTATAATTTGTTTTGCTAAATTAGGTACATCAGGACCAAACATAGGGTGTAAGCCAACGACAGGGCCAGGATGTTTTTCTAACATGGCTTGAAGCGGTTTTACTTTGATAGAAGTGAAATCGGTTAGTATACAATTTTTAGGTAGAGTCGGTAATTGTCGAATGATTTCACAGGTTTTATTAATTGGTACGGTCACAATGACTGCAGCGGCATCAGCAACAACCTCTGCGGCTTGGTGCATAGTTTTGGAACCTAATGTTTTAACTTCATAGCCAGATAGGGTGAATAATTGTGCAAACAACCGCCCCATTTGACCATTACCACCGATAATGACAATTGATCCTTTACCTGTGTAAACTTTTTTAAAACCTTTGTCGTTTTCACTAATATAAGACTCTCGCATTAGTCGTCGTAATATATCTTCGATTAGCGCTGGAGAAATACCTAAATTTTCTGCTTCTTGCCGTCTTTTCGCTAACATTTCAGCTTCACGCTTAGGATCATAAATTGGAATACCATATTTGCTTTTTACTTCGCCAACTTCGGCGACTAAGGCTAATCGCTGAGTAATGAGTGACAAAATTGATTTATCGACCTCATCAATTTTATCGCGTAGTTCAAGTAATTCCGTGGACATATTCGGTGATTCCTTTATCACAAATGGTAGCTTTTACTGTAATAGCTTAACAGTATATCGTATTTTTGATAGCATGGTTAAATCTAAACATCAAATCGAATATAATAAATTTATCATGAAAGTTATCTCATTTAATATTAATAGTCTGCGTGCACGCATTCATCAGTTAGCCGCAATTATCGATAAACATCAGCCCGACATAATTGGTTTACAAGAAACCAAAGTTCATAATGATCAATTTCCTGTCGAAGAGTTAGCGCAATTTGGTTATCACTTACATTATCATGGTCAAAAAGGACATTATGGTGTTGCGTTATTAACCAAACAAAAACCAATATCAGTGCAGTGTGGCTTTCCAACCGATAGTGATGATGCTCAGTGCCGTTTAATTATGGCAGAGTTACCGACCAACCAAGGAAATTTAACCGTGATAAATGGCTATTTTCCGCAGGGTGAAAGTATGCATCATGAAGTTAAATATCCTGCCAAACGTAAGTTTTATCATGATTTGATTGATTATTTACGGCAACATCAATTGAGTAATCAGTTATCCTTGATAATGGGAGATATGAATATTTGCCCAACCGATTTAGATATTGGTATTTCTGATGATAGTCGTAAACGTTGGTTACGAACTGGTAAATGTTCATTTTTACCCGAAGAGCGGGAATGGATGGATAATTTAATGTCACTAGGCTTTATCGATACTTACCGTCATGCACATCCAACTGAACAAGACTATTCATGGTTTGATTATCGATCTAAAGGTTTTGATACCTTTACTGGACTGCGCATCGATTTAATTTTAGCTAGTCAAAAATTGTTATCCTATTGTCAACAAACTGGCATTGATTATGATATTCGAGCCATGGACAAACCGTCTGATCATGCGCCAATTTGGGCAGAATTCGATTTAACATAAATTTTAGTGTCATTAAGAAGGATGAGTACATGTTGAATAATTCGATTTTATCGGTAAAAGATCTTAATCAAATGGTCAAAGATCTACTTTCTGATGCGATTGGTCAAATTTGGTTAGTTGGCGAAATTTCGAATTTTTCTCGTCCATCTTCAGGGCATTGGTATTTTACGCTTAAAGATGATGCTGCCCAAGTGCGTTGTGCGATGTTTCGAAATAGTAATTTTCGAATAGGATTTACACCGCAAAATGGACAACAAGTTTTAGTTCGAGCGATGGTGACATTGTACGAAGCACGTGGAGAATATCAATTAGTCATTGATAAAATGCAACCGGCTGGTGCAGGATTACTGCAACAAAAATTTGAGCAATTAAAACAAAAACTATCTGATGAAGGGCTATTTGATCCTATCTATAAAAAAAGTTTACCGGAAAATATTCGTACTGTCGGTATCATCACCTCAGCTACTGGAGCAGCATTACATGATATTTGTCAGATTTTAAAACGCCGAGATCCCAGTTTACAGGTAATTATTTATCCGACCCAAGTTCAAGGTACAGAAGCTGCTGGTCAAATTGCCAAGATGATCCAAATAGCAAATGCACGTCAAGAGTGTGATGTGTTGATTGTCGGGCGAGGAGGTGGATCGCTTGAAGATCTTTGGTCATTCAATGAAGAAGTGGTTGCAAGAGCGATATTTGCTAGTCAACTACCTATTGTAAGTGCAGTTGGACATGAAATTGACTTCACAATAGCTGATTTTGTTGCTGATGTGAGAGCAGCGACGCCTTCCGCTGCCGCAGAGCTTGTTAGTCATGACAATAAAGAACAGATTCGGCGAATTTTGATACAAGAACAACATTTATCGATGGCGATGGATTATTACTTAACAAGACAACGCGAAATATTGAATACATGGTTTCATCGACTTCAAGCGGAACATCCCCAAGCAAAGCTATCTCAACAATTAAATCGACTCATTACTTATCGACATGCGTTATATGAAAATATTCAACAATATTTGCTTAAACTTACTAATCAATATAATCGATTAGATAGAAAGTTATTGGGTGTTTCGCCAGAATATCACATCACGTTTTATGGTCAGACATTATATCAAAAGCAACAGCAACTGATTAATATGATTAAACAAAAATTAGCAATGTCGCAACATCAATTTGTTTTACAAACCTCACAACTTAATAACTTAAGTCCGCTGGCAACGTTAGAGCGGGGTTATTCCATTACCACTAACCAACATGATGATGTGATTTGTAATAGTCAACAAGTGAAAGTGGGTGAATGTATCACAACAAAGTTAAAAGAAGGGATTTTAGTCAGTCAAATTACTGAGGTGAAATAAAATAATTAATTATTACGATAAAAATCATATTACTAAACTTCAATTTTATACAATAAAGTATACTGATTATTTTAATCAAATAAAATTGTCATTAAAATAGTAATACAGTATATAATACTGCGTTTAAAATTTTTTTAATAACTAATAACTAATAACTAATAACTAATAACTAATAATATTTAAGTACATAAGAGAATAGACGATTTATGCATCCCCCAATAGGTATTGATTTAGGTACAACAAACAGCTTAATTTGTGTTTGGCAAGATAGTAAACCGACGCTGATTCCCAACGCAATTGGAGAAGTGGTAACACCATCAGCAATAAGTATTGATGAAGATGGATCCATTTTAGTTGGTCGAGCAGCGTTATCACGATTAACAACTCATCCCAATCAAAGTGCATCAGCATTTAAACGTTTTTTAGGATCGAATAAAGTTTTTGAATTAGGCGATAAGAAGTTTACGCCAACAGAACTTTCTGCAATTGTCCTAAAATCTTTAAAAGCTGATGCTGAAGCTTTTCTAAAACAAAACATTCATGATGTGGTGATTTCTGTCCCTGCTTATTTTAATGATGAGCAGCGCAAACAAACCCGTTTTGCAGCTGAACTTGCTGGATTAAACGCGGTACGTTTAATTAATGAACCAACTGCAGCGTCCATGGCATATGGCTTGCATGATGAACAATCCGGTAATACATTAGTTTTTGATTTGGGTGGGGGAACATTTGATGTCACCGTACTTGAGTACTCTATGCCAATAATCGAAGTCCATGCTTCGGCGGGCGATAATTATTTAGGTGGAGAAGATTTTACTCATGATATTGTTAAAGCTTGCTTAAGTGAATGGAATATTAAACAGCAAGATGTTTCAGCCGATGATTATGCCAGATTACTTGATTTAGCTGAACAGTTAAAATGCAAGTTAAACGGCGAACAGATGCAACACTTAACTTGGTTTTGGCAAGATAAAGAGAGGCAATTTGAGCTTAACGAAAATCGAGCTAAAATGATTTGGTTGCCATTATTAAATCGCCTTCGAGCACCGATCGAGCAAGCGTTAAGTGACGCTCGGTTGAAGTCGAATCAACTAGAACATATTGTGTTAGTGGGTGGTTCGTCTCAATTGGGCGTTGTGCGTGAACTGGTTACCAAATTATTTGGCAAATTACCTTATCGCCATATTAATCCGACCACTATTGTGGCACAAGGTGCTGCAGTACAAGCAGCTTGTCGATTGCGTAATAAAGATGTGGAAGAAGTTATTTTGACCGATGTTTGTCCTTACACATTAGGTATTGAAAGTGCGTCGGATAATGTTCATGGCTTATTTTCCCCCATTATTGAACGCAATACAATTGTACCAACTTCCAAAGTGAAGACTTTTTATACTAGTCGTCCACAACAAAAATTGATTTCTATAGCCGTTTATCAAGGCGAAAATCCACGTGTTGAAAACAATGTGTTAATTGATGAGTTTGAAGTTCCTTTAACGCCTATGGAAAAAATACAAGGGATTGATATTCGTTTCAGTTATGATTTAAATGGATTATTAGAGGTCGATGTTGTGGTACTTGAAACAGGTAAGCAACACGGCAAGGTAATCGATCATAGCCCGATAGGGTTAACAGAACAACAAAAACAGGAAAGTCATGAACGTTTAAAATCACTGAAAATTCATCCCCGAGATCAAATGCAAAATCGTACATTATTAGCTAGATTGGAACGTGCATGGGCGCAATCACTTGGTGATGAACGTCATTTAATTGGATCTTATCTTGAAGCATTTCTTGATGTATTAAATCGTCAAAATCCAGATGAAATTAATGAGTTTCGTTGTGATATTGAGTCTGAACTTAAAGATCTTGATAGATAATTATTCAAAGTAGTATTTATAAACTTCTCCCCTTTTATTATTGATATAAAAGGGGAAGTTTATACACTAGTTTATCTATTCCTTCACAGGCGGTCCATATCGGTTATTTTTTTTATAACTAGGTTTCCAGAAAGGTAATAATATCAGTAAAAATAGGGTATAAATAATGAAGTAACTTGGTTCACCTAAATAACTATCATTTGCACGTCGTTTTAATGCGAAAATAATATTTATTCCCGAAATCATATAAGCAAATTTTGAAACTTCGTTATATATTGATGCTTCGGACAAATATCTATCAAGAAATAAGGTAGAAAAACCAATAATTAACAGACTATAAAAAATTTGTTTACAAAATCCTTTACGATTTGTTCGTCCATTTAAACGCCAAAATTGCCACCATTTATTTTCAGGTAGAGATAATGCATCAACTTGTTTTTGATTTTCACGATTTCTAGCTAAAAGTATGGCGGCACATAAGCGTAATATCATATTATTGTCTGAATGATTTTTTAGCCCTTCTAACATCTCGATATCATCTTCTTCAATTAGACCACAGTAGTTGGCTAAACATTCTTTAAGATATATTATTCTAGCCGTTAGATCATTATGTTGATATTTATCTTTATTTACTGAAGATGGAAATAACCACTGTTTTTCGAGCGAATTTGCGATTTTTTGTAAATCATCATTATCACCTGCAATTTTATTCAACGTTTGTTGTAATTTCAGATTTTGTTCAGGTTTATATAACAAAATGGCATTTAATATCATTAAATAATAAGGGTTTTGATTGGCAAATTTGGTTTGCCACAATTGTTCGATTTTATTTTCGATATCTTTTAAATCAATTTTTTCAGGATAGTCTATATCAGATTCGATTGAATCTGGGTAATTGATTAAAATACTATTGATTAACCCACTATTATTATCCATTAAATTATAGAGCTCAGTTTTATTTTGCCAGTTTCCATATTTGAAAATATTAATCACTGGAAGCATTTGATCATCATCGGTTAATTTAAACGTATTATTTTCTTTTCGAAGATATTTTGCTGTTTCGTAGGGTTGATTAATTATAGCCATCGTTAAAATAAATTGACGATACCACTCCCAATAAACGTTTTTATCACACGATGAATCAGGTGGAGTTGGAAACTGGTAATAGTGTTCAGATTCTAAGAAAATAAACCAGTCAAACATCTCTATATTTGCATAACGCGAAAAATTATCAAGATGTTTTTTGGCACGCTCCGGAATGGCATCGAATCTATCCAACCATAAACGACCATAGTATTGTTCGTACCCATTCAAGTTAGGATCAAATTTATCTGGAATGGGCGTATTTTCATCACTATCATACAGCCAAGCTTTAAATTCTTTGACGGGTGGAATTTGTTCAAGCCATGTTAAATGTTGCCGAGCTTGGCGTTGTAAATTTTGTAGAATAAAATACTCAAAGTCATCTTTACTCTGTTCATCAATAATTTGTTGTAATAAAGTTTGATTACCATGTCGTAACATAATGGCATGACGATATAAGCGATATAAACGATTAGTACCGTCATCAAGTAACAACAGTGCAAGAATTTGACGATAATTCCAACTCACATTTAACGACCATTTGATAAAACTCGCAATTTCAGGGGAATACTCATCAGGATCAATTTGTGCTAGTCGTGCAACCGTTGTTGCTGTTAACTGAGGAACTGCGTAAAGGTAAGTTTCTGATGTTTCTGCAGCGATACAATAAGAGTTATTCAATGCGATAATTAACAATGGAAAGTAATCACTAGCATAATGTGAGCACCAGCCCGCTATCCAACTGGCTGCTTTTTCTTGATAATGACCTGAGTTATAAAGATCAAGCCAAGCCTGTAAAGACTCATGTTTTTTATCAAGCATAGTATATTGAATTGCTGCAATATATTTCCATTCGATATTGATATGTTCATCTTGATCATCTTGAGTGATGCATTTCAACGCATAATCTAATAAGGTTTGATTAGGGATTCTTGCAACGCAGTGCCAATTAGCAAATTGAAGCATTAAGCTTTTATCATTGGGTAAATAGATGACGGTATCTTGTGATAAAAAGTCATAAAGATCACTACTTCTACGTTCGTAAAATAACCATTTGGTATAATCGATATAATTTATCGTTGCATCTTGCAGAGCTCTGTTTGTGGTGGGTAACAGGGTATAGTCAAATAAATCTTCACTCTCAATATGATTTAAAAAGATATCATACCTTTCAGATTGATTGGGAGATTGTATTTTCAGTTGTTGGCGCCAACGCAAATTATCCGCTAACAGTTTGATACAAGCATTTGATACATTGCTTGCTTCATAACTTATTTCTAATAGACGCCATTTTACCGAATCAATGATTGCCATTGGGTAATCGTAAAATGAACTAATAAATTTTTGCCATTCATCGGCGTTAAAACACCGTTGTGGATCGTTCAAAAGTGCTTGATAAGCAGTATAAATTTCATTTTCTTTGATTTGTTTTTCTGTAAGGGGGTGATTGACTGCTTGCTCTTGTGATTCTTGTTGTGATTGCCCATCCATTTGTTCGGTTGACTGTGCATACTGTATTGCAAACTCATAAGCTTCACGTAAAGCTTTAAATCCAATCGGGTCTGTTTCGGGATGATAAAAGGGTAACTTGGCTCGATAGGCTTGACGTATTGCGACAGTATCCGTCGTTTTTTCTATTTCGAGTAGTTGCCAAATATGTTCATTCATAACCAATCATACTCCCTTAATGATTCTGGCTTTTCAAATTTCTCAATATCAATAAACCATGGTAATCGGTTAAAGGGTGCTTGTTTGTCTTCATATAAATTTGCCATGGATGTTACTTTAGATGGACGGGATAATTCACAGCGTAATTTTTCTAAATCGTCTTTAATCTGTAAATTATTCCAATATTGTAAACCAATAAACCAACTAACAAGGTAGTGTTGCCAAGATTGATAAAAGTATGTTGAACGTAACCCAATTCTATGCAAAATCCATAAACATTCTTCTTCAGTGACATATTTATTCGTCGTGCCAAGTCGTAGAAGATAGGCCATCCGGGCATAATCCCAACTACGAATTCCTGCAATATTACAGATAGGAAATGTTTGCTCAACAAATTTAAGTATCACTTTATGATAATCAGTTTGACGTTCATAAAAGCTGAGCCAATCAAATTCAGACAATTGAGAATATTTAGAATAGAATTCAGATAATAATGGTGCATGTCCATCATCAATCATGGTGAAAACGCAATCAAGTAAAGTTTCCCGAGAATCTATTTCCCAACTCTCTTTCAAATCTATAAAATCATCGTTAGGATAAAAAAAAGGTGAGGTATAGCTTGCTCCATATCTTTTATTTAATATTACCATTGGCGCTGACAAACCATATAGCCAATCAATATAATCCTGTTCCATATTAGCCTATAAAATATCAATACATAGTTTAGTGTATAAAGATAACAGATTTTTCAAATAGACGTCAGTCTGTTTTACTGTTTTTCGTTTATTATTTTTAAAAAAATAAACAATAATTATTATGAATAACAGTAAAATTGTTTTGCAAATTACTTTGTGCAAGGCATAATAAAATCAATTTATTTTGTCATCAGTTACACATTACTAAGCCATAAATGAAGGAGTTATAATGAGAAAAATTGCCTTAACGGTAATATTAATGTCTGGCTCATTGATGTTACAAGGCTGTGTTGCTGCGGTAATTGGAGCCGGTGCAACGGCTACAGCCAAAGTTGCTTCAGATCCGCGTACAACCGGGACTCAAGTTGATGATACAACGCTGAATTCACGAATGGGTATGAAATTAAAAGAAAATACATCAGCTTTTATTGGTTCACGTATTTCAACGAGTGCTTATGACGGTAATATTCTTTTAACCGGACAAGCAAATAATGAACAGAGTATGAAAGTCGAAAATCTTGCTCATGAAGTTGAAGGTGTCAAAAAAGTATTTAATCAAATTCGTATCGGTGAGTCTGTTGGTGCAGGAACCATTACCAATGACGCATGGATTACAACCAAAGTTAAATCACAATTAGTCTTAAATTCGGCAACAAAAGCCAGAAATATTAAAGTCGTTACCGAAAATGGCGAAGTCTTTTTAATTGGTATTGTCAAACCTGAAGAGGGTAAAGCTGCTGCAGTTGTTGCCAGTAAAGTAGCTGGTGTTAAAAAAGTTATCACACTTTTTACTTATTTAGATAAGTAAAAAGTGAAATCGATGAAAGGGCGGAAAGATATTTCGCCCTTTTATTATTCTAATTAACTGATTGAATTCGCTCTATTAATTTATCTAATCCTTTTAGGCGAGATTGACTAAGCTCGTCGGTAATTTTAAGTTTACTTAATTCAAACTGAAAATCGATAGCCTGAATTTGCTTCGCTGTTTTATGATTTGCAATGATAAGTAAAATTGCGAGTAACCCTTTAACAATTCGACCCTCACTATCACCTTGAAAAATAAAAGTATCATCAGCTTGTTTTTGAAAAGTAAGCCAAACTCGATTTTCACAACCATTGACTTGGTTACTATCTGTTTTTAAATCGGCTGGAAAGTCAGGCAATTGTTTTGATAACGCAATGATTTGCCGATAACGATCTTGCCAGTTTTGTTGTTTCAATAATAATTCCGTTAATGTTTGCTGCGATAGCATAATATAGACCTATTTGTCGTTTACATAATGATAAATATTTAAAGTTAACAAAAGCTGGTGATAATACAATTAATCCAAGATTTGTATTGCATGTTGTAATGCATTTATAAAACGATCGATATCGTGTTTGTTATTATAAGGCATCAATGAAAGACGAATGACACCTTGGCAACCTAGCTTTTGCATTAATGGTTGAGCACAAAGTTCACCAGTGCGTATTGCAATGTTTTGTTCACTTAATAAGATAGCAATATCATTATGATGAATATTGTGGATATTAAATGTGATGATTGAACTATTATTTACACTGTAAAATTGAATATTGGTTAGTTTACTAAGTTGTGATTTTGCATAATCGGCTAATTGTTCGGAATATACTTGTGCTTGATTAAAATCCCAACGTTTTAGCCATTCAAACGTTGCATTAAAGCCTAGCATTCCGGCGATATTGGGTGTGCCTGCTTCAAATTTATACGGATGTTGCTCAGGTATAAAGTGATCGAAAGAGACACTTTTTAGCATTTTACCTCCACCATGCCAAACGGGCATAGTCTCAAGCAAAATTTGTTTACCATATAATACACCGAGTCCTGTAGGACCATATAATTTATGCGCTGAAAATGCATAAAAATCAATATTAAGTTTATCAACATCAATGGGATGATGAACAATACCTTGAGCACCATCCACCACTAAAATGGCATTATATTGGTGAACGATTTGGCTAATTGCTGCTAAATCCGGGCAAAATCCTGTCACATTTGACATTTGTGTAATGGCGACAATTTTTGTGCGTTCTGATAGAAGTGAAGTCAGATCATCAATAACTGATGACCATTTAATTACTTTGGCTCCCGTTTGCTCTGCAACAATTAGCCATGGCAATAAATTGCTATGGTGCTCTAATTCACTGACAATAATCTCATCACCTGCTTTTAGCAAAGGTCGAGCATAGCTTTGTGCAATAAGATTAATGGATTCGGTCGTACCACTTGTCCAAATAATTTCACTGCTCGTTGAAGCGTTAATCCAATCAGCGACATTTTGCCGAGCTTGATTTATTATTTCAGTCACTTGTAAGGCATTAGGGTGCAAACTGCGTTTAACAGTTGCAGTATTGTGTGCATAATATTCCAGCGTCGCATCGATCATCGCTTGGGGCTTGAGTGATGTTGCGGCTGAATCAAGATACACGTTTTCATTGTTCAGAGCAGGAAATTCTGCTCTAAACTTTTGATGAGAAAACTTTTTACTGGTTAAGTTCAAGTCCTGCAATTCCATTCCAATACCCATTACAGTCTCGTTTATGCTCTATATGTAGCGGATTTAATCCTTCTTCGTTCGCTCTAAACTGTTTCACAATATCCAATGTTTCCAACCCAAGTGGTGAAATACGAACAATATCAACTAAACCATTCATCTCTTTGAGTTGATTACCTAAATTATAGCAATAACCGCTTTGTGTTTGGATTCCATTTAAAACAAATACTTTTTGTTGTTCTTGTGAAAACACTTCACGCCCAACAGGGTATTTGATACAACATGTTTCGCATTTATCTTTGGGTTTATCTTCTGAACGTGCCGTAAAACAACGAGCTGAATAGGCTAACGGCAGGTAACCGTAACTGAAAACTTCAACGTCAAAATTTCGCTCGATATTGAGACTATCAAATTGATTTAGTACATTTGCTAACCAATCCCGAGAAAGTTCAACGGGCATACACCAACGTACCATACCTTGTTTTTGTAATAATTTTAACGTGTAAGCGTTATAGCAATTAATCGCAGGGCCGGCAACAAAAGGCAATTTATTTTCTTGAGCGATATTAATTGCAGCTAAATCATTGGCTTCAATTAAAAAATCGCCATTATTAACGAGTAATCTTAATTCATTTAATTCAGATGGAGCTTCAAGCAAAGCCAACGTTGAAAGCACAACTTGTTTACCTGATTTAGCGACTTCTTTAGCTAATTCAAGCCAGTTAGGGACTTTCATTTCACGGCGTTTAGTACAAACTGTTTCGCCCATATAAATAATATCGGCTTCACTTTCTTTTGCCGCATGATAAAAAGCTTCTGTTTCGGTTTTAGGCCAATAATAAAGCACTGGGCCTAATGCATATTTCATAGTTTTGCTCACTATATTGATTTATGTTAGATCATTTATCAAATCATTTAAAATGATATTTTATTAAATAAATTCAATAATATAAATTAAAGTAACGCCACTTTATTTTTAATAAGTGTCTTTTCCAATAATATGAATTTAAAGTCTAAAATACTCAATTATTGCCATTTACGGTGATAAGCACCCAATGTTGTTTGTGTTCCTTCCGACACAGAGCCTAATGTATCCATCCAATGTTGTTCAGCTTGAAATGATTGTGGATTGGCTTTATAACGGTCAATTGCTTGTCGCCATACTTTGGTTACTTGCTCAACATAAGCTGGACTGCGTTGACGCCCTTCAATTTTGACCGATGCAATATTGGCAGCAAACAGCTCGGGTAATAGCTCAATGGTATTTAAACTGGTTGGTTCTTCAATTGGATGATAAAGCTGTTCTCCAACAAAATAACGTCCTTTACATAGGGTTGGATAACCAGCATTTTCACCTTTTTTATGACAATCAATCAATACGTTATTCAAACGAGATTCAAGACCTTTGTCGGTCTCTTCCCATCGCACAAATTTAGCTGGAGAACATGCCCCAACCGTATTAGGTGATTCACCTGTTAAATAAGACGATAAATAGCAACGTCCTTCAGCCATTATACACAAACTACCAAAGGCAAAAACTTCTAAAGGGACGGGAGAAACTTTTGATAACTGTTTAACTTGATGCATCGACAGAACACGTGGCAATACAATACGATGAACCTGAAAATTATTATAATAAAACTTAATTGACTCTTCATTGGTTGAAGAGGCTTGAACGGAAACATGGCGTTCAAGATTAGGGTACTTTTCGGCAGCATAATCAAGCATAGCAAGATCAGCAATAATTAACGCATCAGCACCAATGTTAGCCGCGGTATCAACTGCATGTTGCCAACGCTGAAAATTTTCAGGATGTGCAAAAGTATTTATCGCAATATGCAATTTTTTACCACGTTTATGTACATAATCAGCGGCTTCAATTAATCGCTTCTCATTGAAATTTAAACCAGCAAAATGACGCGCATTGGTATCATCTTTTAAACCAATATAAACGGCATCAGCACCATTATCGATGGCTATTTTAAGTGATGGCAATGAACCTGCTGGACAAAGAAGTTCCATAATAATTCCTAAGTTAAGTTCGGTAATTTATACGTCGTGTATTATGCAATAATTCCCAATTTAAAGCGACTAGAAAGCCAAGTATGCGATGAAAAAAGTAACAATAGTGTGGATTAAATAGATTAACTAACTGTCAGGAAAATTGCCAGAATACTAACTCTATTGCTCACAAATTGCAGTTGGTCAATCATGATAAATATTCTTTTATTTTGTACTTAAAATAGGACAAAATCACCTTAACGATAACGACTGATGAAGAGAAAAATCAAGGTGATTTTATCGACTGAATAACAATACAACGTGTGATTATTGTAATTGGCAGGCGTCTTCATCGCCAGTATTTTGGCAAGACAGCTTAAAATAATGTTTAGCTGTGTTAATGTCTTTTTCTCGTCCCAGTCCTTGTTGATAAATAAGTCCTAAATAGTATTGTGATTCACCATGATTTTGCTCAGCAGCCAGTTCAAACCATTTTTGGGCTTGCCGATAATCTTGTTTAACGCCGTTTCCGTTAAAATATAGCCAACCTAATTTGAATTGTGACTCAACGTAACCTTTTTTCGCTGCTTTTTCATCTAATTTTCTACCTTTTACGTAATCTTGTTTCAATCCACCTTTTCCAAGATAATAAAAGTTAGCCAAATTATTATTTGAAACAATGGCATTTCCTTTTACGGCTTGTTCATAATACTTTCTTGCTTTGACGTCATCTTGTTTGACACCTCTTCCAGCTTCATACAAAACACCAAGATTTCCGGCCGCAGCTGGTTCTCCATGCTTTAATGCTTTTTCATACCATTTTCTAGCCATGATATAATTTTGATTGATTGCGTCATTTTTTAAATTGGATTCGATTCCTTTTGCTCTTGGCTTTTGAGCAATTAAATCATAAAAAAGCCCCATATAAAACTCGCCACTACTGTTACCGTTCAATGCGCCTTTTTCAATCAGTTTTTTTGCTTTATCTAAATTTTGAGTGACGCCTAAACCATTCAAATATAAGGAACCTAAATAAACTGAGGCATTTTCATTATTTTGTTTTACAGCTTTTTCATACCATTGAGCTGCTTTGGTATAACTTTGCTCAACTTCAATGCCTTTTTCATACATATAACCTACATGAAATTGTGCTTCAGCATCATTTTGGATAGTTGCTTTTCTGTACTCATCCTTATAATTAAGTTCTTGATTTTCATCAGCGAAAATGGGGGTGTTCACTGAAAAAAATAAGCATAAAATTAATATTAATTTCTTCATCCATTTTTTCCTATTTATAACAATTTATAGCAAATATATTGTATCAAATTACATCGATAATGGTTTATAAGTATCGTCTTTTAATAAAGTTTTATTAAATAAGTTTGTAATATGTGAAAATTATTTAGCAATGCATACGGTGAAAATCGAAAATAATGTTAGTGATAAGTGAATAATATGTTGATAGGAATTATTTATGTAGCAGCTAGTCTCTTTAATAAATTATTAACGTATCAAAACATTATTTAATGCGGTGAATTTGGGATGTTGCGTTATTTTTCTCAAAATCAATAATATCGCTGACATTCCCAACATAATCTGGCAATAAGCTTATAAAACCTTTATACTATGCCGTAAATTTTGGTATCACTTTTTAGGTTTGCCAAAACAACCCGTTCTTTAACATCATCAATTGGAAGAAAATTATGCATCCGATGCTTAATATTGCTATTCGTGCTGCTCGCAAAGCAGGTAATGTTGCCATTAAGGCTTATGAAAATCCTAGTTCAATCGAAATTGATACTAAAGGTGCTAACGATTTTGCAACCAACGCAGATCGTGCTGCTGAAGCTTTAATTATTGAAACAATTAAAAAAGCGTATCCAGATCACATTATTATCGCTGAAGAAAGTGGTCTTGCTAAAGGTAGCGATACCGATACGCAGTGGATAATCGACCCAATTGATGGTACCACCAATTTTATTAAGAATATCCCACATTTTGCTGTATCTATCGCTGCTCGAGTAAAAGGTAAAACCGAAGTGGCAGTGGTTTATAATCCAATGAGCAATGAATTGTATACTGCTGCACGTGGTAAGGGTGCTCAGCTAAATGGCTATCGTATTCGTGTCAGTAATGCTAAAGATTTAAATGGAAGTATACTGGCAACCGCATTTCCATTTAAAGCGAAACAATATAGCGATAGCTATTTTGCAGTTTTACAAAAATTATTTACTAAATGCGGTGATTTTCGTCGCACTGGTTCAGCAGCATTAGATTTGGCTTATGTGGCAGCAGGTCGTTTAGATGGATTTTTCGAAATCGGTTTAAAACCTTGGGATATTGCGGCAGGTGAACTCATCTTACGTGAAGCTGGTGGTGTCATTACCGATTTTGCCGGTGGTAATAATTATATGGTATCAGGTAATGTTGTGGCTGGTAATCCAC
The DNA here is from genome assembly GCF_026536645.1 of Gilliamella sp. B3801. Classification (NCBI taxonomy): domain Bacteria; kingdom Pseudomonadati; phylum Pseudomonadota; class Gammaproteobacteria; order Orbales; family Orbaceae; genus Gilliamella; species Gilliamella sp. B3801. The sequence goes on along the minus strand of NZ_JAFNNR010000004.1, from coordinate 159,478 downwards.
GAGTTGTGAAAGATTTATTAGTGTCTACTCAAAACGATTGGCCAGAAAAATTACGTAATTAATTTCTATTATGAACAGCGTTGTAATAACGCTGTTTCCTCTTATTTATTGCTTGTCTTTTTGATCACTAAGAAAAAGTAATTGATGCAAAGCATCTTGTATTAAAGTGATTATTGTTTAGGTTGGTCAGCTATTGCTGCCATTGTACAATTGATATTTAGTCCTTGGCGATTTAAACAATGGCTTCCCCATTGATACATTGCTTCTAATACAGGTTTAATACTTTTGCCAAAATCTGTTAAGGAATATTCTACTTTTGGTGGGACGACAGGAAACACTTTTCGGTTGATTAATTGATTGGATTCGAGTTCACGTAACTGCTGAGTTAACATTTTTGGTGTGGCGCAAGGAATTTCTTTTCGTAACTGAGAAAATCTTAATGTTTTGTTTGTCATCAGTTTCCATAAAATTAATGATTTATATTTACCTCCAATCATATTGATTGTTGTTTCAACCGGACAGTGAATAACAGATTCCAAGCTTTGCTCGTTGTTATAGGTTTTAACTAAATGATTTTTCACTTAATGCCTCAATAGTATCTTTTTGGATAGTATATATCAAAAAAGTGCATTCTTGTTATTCGAATAATTAGTATTAAAATATTTGTTAAGTAATCAAAAAAATTTGTTGAGAACGTTTTTTAATCTTAACAACCCTATCACCAAAGGATGCGTCAAATGAAAACAGTTGAATATAATTTTTATGTTGAAGATATGAGCTGCGCATCATGCGTTAGTCGTGTTGAAAAGGCGATTAAAAAGGTTGATGGAGTAATTGATGTTAGCGTGAATCTAGCGACTGAAAAAGCAACCGTTAAAGCAAATTCAAATGTTAATTTAGCAACACTGATGTCAGCGGTAGACAAAGCAGGTTATCATGCGGTGAAAATGACGGATCAGCAAACACATGCAAAAGATACTGAAAAACAAGCATCACTTTGGCCGATTGTGGTGTCCATTTTATTCGCTATTCCTTTTGTTTTACCAATGTTATTAGAGCCATTTGGTTTCCATTTAATGATGCCTGCATGGTTACAATTTATTCTGGCTTCGATTGTTCAATTCGGTCTTGGTGCTAAATTTTACCGAAGTGGTTTTAGTGCTTTAAAAGCTTTCACCGGTAATATGGATTTATTAGTGGCTATAGGTACCAGTGCGGCTTATAGTTTATCGTTATATCAATTAATTACAGGGCATTATGATCATCTCTATTTCGAATCATCTGTTGTAATTATAACTTTAATCTTAGTGGGTAAATGGTTAGAGTCAAGAGCGAAACATCAAACCACACAAGCGATCGAAGCACTTTCAGCATTAAGACCTGAAGTCGCTTTAGTCAGACAAGGGGATCACGAAATTAGTTTACCGATTAGCCAAGTTAAAGTGAACGATATTGTCGTAATTAAACCCGGTGAACGTATTCCAGTTGACGGTATTATTATGGAAGGCACATCCAGTAGTGATGAATCGATGTTAACCGGAGAAAGTTTTCCAGTTAATAAAACTGTTAATGATGTGGTCACGGGTGGTACCATTAATGGTGAAGGACTGATAATCGTCAAAACTACCGCTATCCAATCTGATTCAAAACTGTCTAAAATTATTGAAATGGTCGAATCTGCACAGGCTAAAAAAGCACCTATACAGCGAATTGTCGATCGTATCAGCGCAATTTTTGTCCCAGTCATTTTGATCATTGCTTTGATTACCTTATTGGCTTGGGGAATTATTTATCATGATTGGCAACAAGCATTACTTCATGCCGTTGCTGTATTGGTGATTGCTTGCCCATGTGCTTTAGGATTGGCAACACCCACAGCGATTATGGTTGGCACGGGTGTGGCTGCACGTCAAGGTATTTTGATTAAAGATGCTGAAGCTTTAGAAACCTTGCATAATGTTAACACTGTCGCATTTGATAAAACAGGCACCTTAACAGAAGGTAAACCTGACTTGGTGGAAATCGATGTCGTTGGAACTGAAACACCCGATCAGATTTTGTCACTTGCTGCATCGATGCAAGCTGGTAGTGAACATCCATTAGCAAAAGCTATGTTATCTAAAGCTAAAAAGTATGATTATGCGAAAAATATCACATCAGTAACAGGATCGGGCGTCATGGCAACGATTGATAATACCGAATACTATTTAGGAAGTTTGCGTTGGATGAAATCGTTAAACGCCTATTTTGTAAACATGGATGATAAAATAGATGAGCTAACCAGTAAAGGGTACACTATTTCATTTTTGGCTAAACAACAAGCTGAAGATAGTGTCGTGATACTTGCTTTATTTGGCTTTGCTGATGTGATTAAACCTGAAGCGAGAAATGCAATTGATGCATTACATCACTTGCATGTTAATACTGTCATGCTAACTGGTGATAATCAACAAGCGGCAAATTATGTGGGTCAACAATTAAACTTAGATAAAGTGATAGCCGAAGTGTTACCCCAAGATAAAGCCAACTATATATATCAATTGCAAAAAGAGAGCCATACCAACACCAATAATCAAGTAGCAATGGTAGGGGATGGCATTAATGATGCGCCAGCGTTGGCTGCCGCTGATATCGGCATTGCCATGGGAACAGGTACTGATGTGGCAATGCATACGGCAAGTATTACCTTAATGCGAGGTAATTTATACCTTATCGCTGATGCTATTGATATTTCTCGTCGAACATATAATAAGATCAAACAAAACTTATTTTGGGCGTTTTTCTATAATTTAATTGGTATTCCATTAGCGGCATTTGGTTTTTTAAACCCAATGATTGCTGGCGCTGCTATGGCTTTAAGTAGTGTTAGTGTGGTGACTAATGCATTATTACTAAAACGCTGGAAGCCAAGAGCAGAAACAAAATAAAATTAGCTTGTTAACCTTTAACTTAAGGGGCAATGGATAATGTCCCTTAATGGTTTGATAGCTGATTGATAATGAGCAAGTGGCTTATGTGCTAAGTGACACGAAAATCAATTTGCGAACCTTTTCCTTGCTCAGTCACAAACACGCCGACAGCACAAATAAGTTGTTCATTATAATATATCAAAGGGATGCGTGTTCGCATCCAAGGTGGAATATGGTGTTCTTGCCATAGTTTTTTGATTGCTCTTGAGCCTTGACGATTAACGATTTGAAGCTGTCCTTGAGCATGAAAGCGTACGGTAACATGTTCGTCTCTGTTCGGTAGACGACACGTTAAATCATCTTGATAAAGAGCATGTAACTCACCGATATGATCGGGTAAAACTAAAGGCGAAGTCAGATCCCAATTTATGACTTGTTGTTCAGTATCTTTATAAAGTGGCAATAGATAAAGTAAATTTTGATAACGGCGAATTTGCTTATGGTGTAAAACGAATTGCGGATTAGCATCGTTCTTTGCTTGAACAATGGTTTGCCAAATAAGTGCTAGTTGTTTTTGGCTAGGCATCATAACGTGTTGATGTCGTAGCCACATGCGTAAAATGGCATTGCGTTTATATTCTGAATAATCGCGTAATGGCGACAAGCGTAGCTGACCTTGCTGGGTTAATACTTGATGAAAATCGTTAAGTAACAGCTCGTTAATTAAAGCTTCTTGTTGTTGGCAAAGCGATGCACTTCGGGCAACCATTTGTGAAAACTGAGGCCAACGTTGATCAATAATTGGCAAAACATTTAATCTAAGAAAATTGCGATCATAATGGTCATCTTGATTACTTTCATCTTCTATCCAAGTTAATTGATGCCAATTGGCATACGCTTCTATTTGTTTACGTGAAATAGTGAGTAACGGTCGAAGATGTTGTTGGTTTTCAACGGGCATGGCTGATAACCCTGATGGACCGCTTCCTCTTTTTAAAGCTAACAAAAACGTTTCGCATTGGTCATCAAGATGTTGTGCTGTGCATAGCATTTCATCGCTTTTCAAATGACGATAAATCGCTTGATAACGAGCATGTCGAGCTTGTTCTTCAATATTGCCTGCCGAGGTATCAAGCTTAACCTTTTCAATAATAAAAGGGATTTTCCATTGTTGGCATTGTTGTTGGCAATGGCTTGCCCAATTATCTGCATTTTGACTTAAACCATGATGAATATAAATGGCTCGTACTGCTAGATCAGCTTGTTGTTTCAATTTGACTAGTGCATGTAACAATACAGTGGAATCAACCCCGCCACTATAAGCTACCAATAGCTTACGGTGTTTTTTTAAACATGTTGAAATGGTCTGTGTGATGGTTTGATCAATCATGAGTTGACTTTGATTATCCATGTTTTTCCCGATTATACTAAGCTTTGTAGTGCATTTGCTTTATGATTATGCTGATTGATTCTTTCTAAACCAGCAGCAAGATCAGCAATTAAATCTTCAGGGTCTTCAAGACCGATATGTAATCGGATGAGTGTGCCTGTAAAACTAATACCCGAAACAGGTCTAATTTTAGCTAGTTCTTCCGGTTGATTGGCTAAAATTAATGACTCAAATCCGCCCCATGAATAAGCCATAGAGAAATGGGTTAAATTATCCAGAAAATCGGAAAGTTGAACATCACTTAGGCGATCATGAAGTATAAAAGAAAATAGTCCACTTGCTCCCGTAAAATCACGCTTAAAAAATTCATGTCCTTTACAACTTTCTAATGCTGGGTGATTCACTGTTGCAACTTGCGGGTGATTAGCCAACCATTTTGCTATTTTTAATCCACTTTCATGATGTTGTTTTAATCTGATAGCTAAGGTGCGTAACCCTCGTGCTGCCATATAAGCTGTATCGGCATCGCACATTTGTCCCATTAAATAAGAACGTTCTCGTAGTCTATCCCAGCATCTTTCATTAGCAACCGCGGTACCTAACATTGCATCAGAATGACCAATTAAATATTTTGTGCCTGCCTGAATTGAGATATCAATATTATGATCTAAGGCTTTAAATAATACACCAGCAGCCCAAGTCGTATCCATCATAATGATAATATCAGGATTTACATGGCGAATCGCTTTAACGATGGCCGGTACATCATGCACTTCCATGGTAATGGAGCTTGGCGATTCTAAAAATACGACTTTGGTATTCGGTTTAATATGGTTAGTGATATAGCGACCAACTAAAGGTGAAAAGTAATCGGTTTCGACGCCAAGATCCTTTAAAATATGATTACAAAATTCTTGAGTTGGTTCGTAGCTGGCTTCGGATACAAGGATATGATCCCCGGTTTTTACAAAAGCTAAAATGGCATTAGCAATTGCAGCTGCACCACATGGATAAAGATAACATCCGGCTCCGCCTTCAATTTCAATCATGGCATCTTGAAGTGAAAAGTGGGTTAATGTGCCTCGGCGTCCATAGAATAGTGCCCCTTTGGCTCGATTTTCTGTTGCTTCTTTTTTGGCAGCGACAGTGTCGAAGACTAATGAAGAAGCACGCTGAATTACCGAATTTACAGCGCCTTGGGTATAGCGTTTTTTGCGACCAGCATTCACTAATTTGGTTTGTAATGACATGATGTATCCTTAGCTATCTGAGAAATTTTAATAACAGTTAGCATAGCATGCTGTTAAAATAGTAAAAAATAATTTTTATGAATACTGGCTTTTCAATTATGCTAATCGTCCAACTAGCCAATTTAAATACGGCGACAATTAATTATGCGTTGTTATCAGAGCAAATTATCAACGATGCCAATCAGATGAATGGACAACGTAAAAAACAGTTTTTAATCTGTCGTTCGATATTAGCAGATTTGCTTAATCAGTATTGCCATTGCTCTACCTTGCCAACAATCGTAATCGGTGAAAATAGTCGCCCATGTTTTTTAGATCGAACTCTTCCTGATTTTAATATCAGCCATAGCCAAGATAGGGTAGCTGTCGCGATATCTTTAAACGGTAAAGTAGGTTTAGATATTGAACTTGCTCGCCAGCGTAAACACTATTTAAAAGTAGCAGAAAACTTTTTTGATGATGATGAATATCAATGGATGATAGCGCAAACCGATACATTATCGGCTTTTTGGCAATTATGGACGTTAAAAGAGTCTGCTTTAAAGCTGTATGCGAAAGGTGTTTGGCAAATGAAATCTGTGAAAATTGACCTTAATCACCAATTGATTCATGCTCCTTTTGCAAGTCATTTTTATTATCAATATCAGCAGATTGATGATGTCCATTTGGCGGTCAATAGTAGTGTGCCGATAACAAGGTTTATCTTACAACGTTAAAGACGCTAATCTGCCACATCAAAAAATGAAGCAGATTAACATGTTGTATTAATTATTTGTTGGTCGTTAATAAACCTGATTCACTTAACGTTTTGTTAAAATCTTTATCCATAAAGAATAGGTCACGCTTATTTTCACCGACTAATTCTAGTTTATCGACAATGCTTTTGAAGAGTTTTTCTTCTTCATGTTGTTCAGAAACATACCATTGTAAAAAGTTAAATGTCGAAAAATCTTTCTGTGTTAACGCATAATCAACCAGCGCATTAATTGCTTTGGTAATTTTAAGCTCGTGCTGATAAGCCACTTTAAATAATTCAAGTAAAGAAGGATATTGTGATTCAGGGGCTTCAATTTTGCCAATTAAAGCTAAGGAACCACAATCTAAAACATAATCAAATAAACGCTCCATATGTTGGCGTTCTTCACCCGCATGATCTCTTAAAAACTTTCCGAAAGATGGAAAATTTTGGTCATCACACCAAGCACTCATTTGTAGGTACAGATTTGAAGAGTAAAACTCTAAATTTAATTGCTCATTAAGCTTTTTGACCATTTGATCGGTTAACATTTTTATTTCCTCACATTGCTATTTTATGACTTCACATTTCAATCGATAACATCGTTGATGTGATTATTATTTAAGTATAGATTAACTATCTATATCATTGATATTGTCTAAATTAGATAAAGGTCTTGAAGTACCTTTCTTTTGTTATTATCTAATTGATATTCCTGATCTAACCAATTATCAATAGTCTGATAACGCTGTTTAATTGCCGTTATTGCGGCGGTTAGGTATGCTTCTTTAGCAGCAAAAATCACTTTTTGATTTTCAAGTTCGGTTGCCGTTAATTGGTTTTTATTCTGGTTAAGAATGGTGTCACGAAAATCTTTTAATAATTGTTCGGTAAGTAGATAGTCTTGCATGACAACGTCTTCACTCACGCCTAATGCAAACAGTGTTAAAGCGACACCAATGCCCGTTCTATCCTTGCCGACAGCACAATGCTGAACTAAGGGCTGCCCATTACCATTTAATAAAATGTCAGTGAGTTTTTGATAAGCAGGATTATTGAAAGGTAATAATTGATAAAGTTTGATCATAAAATCAAAGGGTGACGTTTTTTTAATGGTAAAAATATCATCTTCAATTTCTGAGGTTAAACTGGCTGTCACTTCATCACTTAATGGATTTGCCGGAACATTAATATAGTTGGCATTACGCCATAAATTGTCGGGATAGCGATTGATTTCGTTCGGATCTCGATAGTCTAAAATGTAGTGTAATTTTAATTCATTCGCTAAGAAGTCTTTTTCTTGTTCGCTAATACGTGAAAATTCACCTGCACGATATAATTTTCCTTTACGTATTTGACGTCCATCTTGTGTTTTAATTCCACCTAAATCACGAAAATTAATTCCATTTTTTATTGGTACAGCAGATGTCATAACGAATCCTTATTTATTCTTAACCTGCTTGCTATATTAGCATGTTTCTGATTAGAATTAAGCCATTGTTTTATTTTTATCAATAATTGGAGTTCTGCTTATGTCGATGTTATCTATTTTACTTTCTGAAAAACCTGCACCGTCGCAATGGGGTAAAGATGCACTACTGAGTTTTTCAGATGAATCAATTACCATTCATTATAAAACTGAGCATCGTTTAGGGGCAATTCAACGTGCAGGGCGTAAACTCGATAATCAAGGTATTAAATCGGTTAAACTTAGTGGTCAAGGATGGGATTTAGAAGCTTGTTGGCATTTTTGGTTGGGTTATCGTAATGCAAAAAACAACAATAAAGTCACTTGGGCAAAGCTGGATAGCAAAGATAAGGCAGAATTAACACATCGTCTGGCCATTATTGATTGGTGTCGAGATATTGTTAACCAGCAAGCGGAAACATTGAGCCCACTTGAATTAGCTACGCAAAGTGCCAAACTCATCAGTCAATATTCGACAGACGTAACATACAAAATTATTTCAGGCGAAGCATTAAAAGAGCATGATTATATGGGGATCTATACTGTTGGCAAAGGTTCAGATAGACCGGCAGCGCTACTTGAACTTGATTATAATCCGGGTAAAAATCCAACAACACCGGTTACTGCTTGTTTAGTGGGTAAAGGGATCACATTTGATTCTGGTGGTTATAGTTTAAAACCAAGTAGTTTTATGGAGTCGATGCGCTCAGATATGGGCGGAGCAGCGCTAGTCGCTGGTGCATTAGCGCTTGCTATTGCACGAGGCATAAATCACCGTATTAAACTTTATCTATGTTGTGCAGATAACTTAGTGAGTGGTAGCGCTTTTAAACTAGGGGATATTATTTGTTATCGTAATGGTAAAACAGTTGAAATTGATAATACCGATGCTGAAGGTCGTTTAGTGTTAGCCGATGGGTTAATTTGTGCCGATAATGATAAACCACATTATATTATCGATTGTGCAACATTGACGGGTGCAGCAAAAATTGCGGTGGGTAATGATTATCAATCACTACTTTCATTTGATGATAAATTTGCTCAATTGTTATTGGCAAGTAGCGATATTGAGCATGAAGCATTTTGGCGTTTACCATTAGCCGAATTTCATCGCTCTCAATTTCCTTCATCCTTTGCAGACATGTCTAATTCTGGATTACCTAACACAGCAGGGGCAAGTACTGCAGCGGCATTTTTATCACATTTTATTAAAAATTATCAGCAAAACTGGTTACATATCGATTGCTCAGCCACTTTCCGTAAAAGTGCAACTGCATTATGGGCAACGGGAGCAACAGGTGTTGGGGTCAGAACTATTGCTCACTTATTGAGTAAATTAAAAAAAGCATGATTCATTGTTAAGGGATGTAATATCTATTTATTAAAACCGATTAGTTTAATAATTCTTAATAATTTTTGTTATTGCTAATTTGAGTTTTTTTCCTACAATAGGCAGAGTTTAAAATTTGTCAAATGTTTATAATTTAGAGATATAAGGAAAGGTATGAAAAAAGTATTTTTTATTTTGTTAATAGTATTGTTTTCAAATGCAACCTACGCTGGCGAGTGTGAGAAATATTGGAATTCAGAAGAGTATGATAAAGCTTTTGATGCTTGCCAAAAAGAAGCCGAACAAGGTGATAAAAAAGCTCAATTTTATTTGGCTCAAGCTTATGAGGAAGGTTTGGGCGTTGAGGGAGATTTCGATAAGGTATTACATTGGGTAACTAAATCAGCAGAACAAGGATATGATCAGGCACAATATTATTTAGCACTAATGTATGATGAAGGTGAAGGTGTTGAAGAAGATGATCAAAAGGCTGTTTATTGGTATAAAAAAGCTGCCGAACAAGGTTTAGTTGATGCTCAATATAATTTAGCGATAATGTATGATGAAGGGGAAGGTGTCGAAAAAAATAAAGAAACAGCTGTGTTCTGGTATAAGAAAGCAGCGGAGCAAGATTCGCCAGAAGCGTTAAATAATTTAGGTGTCATGTATTACAATGGTGAAGGAGTAGAAAAAAATAGACTGTTAGCCATTAAGTACTTTAAGAAAGCCTGTAGTCTTGGCATAGATGAAGCTTGTGATAATAAAAGCTTGCGATAATATAAAACAAATAGAACTAATTAAAATATGTTAAAACTGAACTGTCTTAAATCATTAAGACAGTTCTTTTGAATAAATGAAGTAGAATAAATAAAATCATTTATTCTGTTATGATAATTGCTTTTTTAATATAAATTGGCTCAATCGGTACATTTTGATGTGGGCCCATCCGTTTAGTTGGCACATTGACAATTTTATCAACAACATCCATTCCTTTTATCACTTTTCCAAATACTGCGTAACCATAATCTTTGGATGGATCGTGGTTGAGAAAATGATTATCGACAACATTAATAAAAAATTGGCTCGTTGCACTATCGATGACACCGGTTCTGGCCATTGCAATCGTACCACGCACATTTTTTAATCCATTATCTGCTTCGTTTTTAATTGGGGCATTTGTTTCTTTAAATTTTAATTCACCGTCTGCTCCACCACCTTGAATCATAAAATTAGGGATCACACGATGAAAAGTGGTGTTTTCATAGAAACCACTTTTAACATAATCAAGAAAGTTTTTGGTCGTAATTGGTGCATGCTCATTGTCTAATTCAATTTCAATATCCCCCATACTGGTTTGCAACAATACTTTTGTATCTGCTAATGCAATGGGTGAAAGTAAAATTAAGCACAATGTGATGATTAATGATATGATTTTATTCATTATATTTGTTCCTTAGTCCATTTGTTTGTTGATTATACCGAATATAAAATTTATTTAAATAACAATTGTGCAAAATACAAAAAAATTTTGTGAAATAGTTCGAGTTATTGTTTATTTAATATTTTTCAACATGTTAAACAAGATATTATAAGTAAGTTTTTGCATTTGAGTACTATTTTTATGGCTGAAAAAAGTATTTTTTGAACGATATGCGATGGTCTGAAAACAAACTCTTAGTATTGACGTTTTATCCTTTATTAAATGATTGTTTTAAATTTTTGGATGACATTATTTTTAAAGTTGGAGAATTATGCGTTGCTTCTTATGCAATATGCCATTATATTTGGCACATCATGGAATTTGTTATCAATGTTCAAAAAACATACCGAAATTAAACAAGGTATGTCCGCAATGTTGTTTACCGCATTCTTTATCCACTCAGATTTGTTATCGTTGTCTTGAAAATAAACCCTACTGGGATACATTAATTGCGACTAGCGAATACATTAATCCGTTAAAAAAATTAATTCAGCAATTAAAGTTTTATCATAAAACGGAACTGACATTGGCACTGGCAAGATTAATGTTTTTAACATGGTATAAAAAACGACTTGCAAATGAAATCATAAAACCGGATTTAGTCACTTGCGTTCCATTACATCATATACGTTATTGGTCAAGAGGATTTAATCAAGCAGAATTATTGGCAAAATTGATAGCGAAATGGTTAAATTGTGATTTTTATCCTCATTTACTCTATCGACATCAACGAGCAATAGATCAGAAAAAGCTTTCATTAAAAGAACGTAAACAAAATGTAGAAACACTTTATGAATGTCGAAAAAATCTTTCTCAAAAATCGGTAATGCTTATTGATGATATTGTCACTACGGGAAACACAATAAATGCTGTTAGTCAGCAGCTAAAAAAATGCGGGGCAATGAATATTCAAGTGATTTGTTTATGTCGCACAGTATTGTAAAATTGTAAACAGTCCCTATAATAACCAACATAGTTAGTCAACTATTACAACAAATCAATTAGCTAGTTTATTACCTAATTGCATCAAAAGTGAGGGGTTATGTCTATTATTACCATTTCTGAATCAGCTCAGCAACATTTCAAAAAACTACTAGCCAATCAACCACAAGATACACAAATTCGTGTCTTTGTCATGAATCCTGGTACGCCAAGTGCAGAGTGTGGTGTTTCTTATTGTCCTGATGATACTGTAGAAGATAGTGATATAGAAGAAAAGTTTGCAGATTTTTCGGTATACATTGATGAAATGAGTGCACCATTTTTAGAAGAAACCGTTATCGATTATGTTACTGATGAATTGGGTTCGCAATTGACGTTAAAAGCGCCAAATTCCAAAATGAGAAAAGTCAGCGATGATGCACCTTTAATTGAACGCGTCAATTATACGATTCAAACTCAAATTAATCCTCAACTTGCTAGTCATGGCGGTATGGTAAGTTTAATTGAATTAACAGAAGATAATTATGTTGTCCTTCAATTTGGGGGGGGCTGTAACGGTTGTTCAATGGTTGATTATACGTTGAAAGAAGGAATTGAAAAACAATTATTAATGGAATTTCCTGAACTTGCAGGCGTAAAAGATGTGACTGAGCATCAAGCAGGAACACACTCTTTTTGTTAAGAAAAACTAAATAATTTGGATTTAAATCTTGCTTATTGCTAAGATTAAGTCATAATCGCATGATGTCTGCCAGTTCACTTTATGATGGGGTTTTATGAATCAAGTCAGCATTATTTCAGATCTTATCGTTTGGATTGAAAAAAATCTGGAGCAGCCTTTGTCTATTGATCATGTTGCTCAAAAATCAGGTTATTCAAAGTGGCATTTACAACGTATGTTTAAAGAAGTAACCGGTCAGGTACTTGGTACTTACATTCGTCATCGTAGGTTAACTTATGCTGCACTTTCTTTACGAATGACGAGTAAGCCGATTTTAGATATTGCCATGCAATATCGTTTTGATTCTCAGCAAACATTTACCCGTTCTTTTAAAAAACAGTTCAATGAAACCCCAGCAAGTTATCGACGCGCTGAATTTTGGGATCCGACAGGATTAACGCCAGCAATTGAACTTAATAAAACTCAGCTTACATTACCCGAACCCAAATTCGTTAATATGCCAAAACAGACATTTTGGGGTATTACTTATAAAAATAACTGTAATTTAAGTAAATTATTAGAGGAAGAAAATAAGTTGCGAGGGCAATTTTTTCATAATTATCTTTCTCGTTATACCCATAAAAATGAAATTCTGCCGGATAAAATTTATGCTTTTAACCGTATCTTGAAAAGTAAAGAAAATGCTAATGAACAAGAGTTACTTTATACTATAGCGTTAGAACACAATAATCATCTTGAGTATATTGAACAGTTTGTTAGCGAAGGTGGTCTGTATCTTTGTTTTAAATATATTGGCACACCAGAAAACTTTAAAGATTTTATTTCTCAGGTGCATTTAGCTGCGATGCCAGCTTTAAAAGTTCATTTACGTGCCGGATGTTTAATTGAAATCCATCATAATCGAGATAAAAATACGGTTGAAACGGCAAAAGATATCCAACGTATGGAATGCGATTATTGTGTGCCAGTTGCAACAGAAAATGAAGTTCTTCTAAAGAAAAATTCGTAGTAATTCTAAGTTTTTATCTGTAATCAATCTTGTGACTAATTGTAATAACCTAGCATTATAATCAATTTAACAATGTTTTTTCTAACCATTGTCTAAATTCTGGTGATGCTTCTTTCAAACTGTTTGATCCACGTGTGACAGTGGCAATACCAATACCTAATTGTTCTTTAAGCTGTCTTTGATTTATTGAACCATCAAGTAAAGAGTGAATTATTTTAACTCGGGTAATTAAAGCATCACGTTCATCTGCGGTTAGCAGCAGTTTAAATATATCCAGTGAATAACCATCATTAAATGCTTGGTGTAGTATTTCAACTGTTTGTTTCCATTCTTGAGTTTTCATAATGCCCACCATTAATAGGTTCTGTTAAATTCGTTTGCGGTAAAAATATTATGCCTTTTTTGACCTAACAAATTTTGATAAATATAATCATAAACTAAAACATTTTTAACATAATTACGTGTTTCAGTAAAAGGAATACTTTCAATAAAAGCTACTGCATCAAGTTTACCATCACTATTATTCAACCATCGTTTAACTCGACTTGGTCCAGCATTATAGGCTGCTGACGCCAAAATACGATTTTTAGCATTTTGTTGATAAACATTATTAAGAAAATATGTCCCTAATTCTATGTTTGTCATGGGATCAGATAGCTGAGATGTTGATGTATAACTAATTGAGCTAACTTTTTTTGCTGTTTCTTTTGCTGTCGCAGGCATTAATTGCATTAAACCTTTTGCCCCAGCTGGTGATTGTATCGTGGCATCAAAAGCGCTCTCTTGACGAGATATAGCCAGCGCATAAGAAAGAGATATCTCTTTACCTTTTAATGCCTGTTTATATATATCTTCATACATAATAGGTAAGCGCTCTGTCCAATTATTCCAAAGTTTTCCAGATATTGTTGCTTGAATACTAAGATCTCCCCAACCTTTATAATAAGCATATTGAGCTAAATCTAAATATTCATTATTTTCAACGTGATTATTCAACATAAAGCGCCATTCGCGTGTTGATTCTGTTAACTTCTTCCAGAAACGTAATTCTTTAATTCGTTTTATAACAGTTTGATTATCATACTTAGATTTTAAATTTGCTATCTCGGCTTGTGTAATTTTTCTGGATTGGTTGTTAAGAGAATATTTTTGCTTAAGCAATTGAGCGCTGACCATGCCATAAAATCCACGATTAGCCGATAATTTTTTCAAAATGGTATTGGCTTCATTTTTTTTGTTTTGGTCTAAATAGACGCGAGCTTGCCAATATTGCCATTCTTCTTTTAATTTATCTTCAGGTGTTAATTGTGATAACCAATAAGCAATATCTTTATAATTATTTTCATCAATCGCAACACGAATGCGTTTTTCAACTAACGTTGTATCATGATACTTGGAAATGTAATCATCACGCCATTTAATTTGCTCATTTGTCGCAGAATCACTGAAAAATCTGTTTGCTAAATTTTTTTGTAATGCAATGAGTTCGGTTTCGCTTAGATGTTGCTGCTGTACCAGTTTTGGCAATAGTATTTGCGCAAAATTCATATCCGCTTTAACTACTCGAGGAAAAGAAGCCAATACAATTTTTTTAGTAAAATTGCTGGTTTTGATATTTTTAGAGAAATCCTCTAATTTTTTCGGATTATCTAATAAAGCATATAAATTACTTTTGGTTGTTTTATAGTCATTATCTAATAAATTGATTAAATATCGTGCTAATTTTAAATTATTCGCTTCTATGGCAAGTTCAATTCGTAACAAAATGATATTGTTTGTTTGTTTTCCAGCATCTTTCCATGCATTAAGAAGAGGATCACAGGCAGAAGGTAATTCTTTTCCTGTTAGCCACAATGATTCTACTGTCTCTATAACAGATTGATTACCCTGTTGTAACAAAGCGTATTGATAACGGCAGTTAGATTGAATTGAGTTATCTTTAGGAAAGTCAACAATAGCAGCCCAATCTTGACGATTGGTCAATTCTGATAAGAAAGATTGACTTAATGATGCTGTTAACGGAAATTTACTATACTGAGTGACAAAATTGCTCACCATGTCTGGGGAAACCGTTTTGATATTTTTTTGAAAATATTGTACTGCAGCATAAGGATACAGTGGGTAATCTTTTAGCTCTTTTAAAAGAGCGGTTTGTTCATTAAGATTGAGTGATTGATATGAGTTAAGCCATTTTTTGTAATTAGCTCGTAAATCTTGCTGCGTATTAACCGCGATTGCACTTTTAGTAAAGAGTAATCCTATTATTAAAATACACTTTAATAGTGATTTCATTGCTCAACTCCTATATCAAATTAGTTTACTAGATTAGCATATTTCACCATTGTTCGTCGATGAAAGAACTTAAGGTTTAATTCCCACTAAAATAGTCAACTAAATACTTGACTAAAATTGAAGGATATATAAAATACCTTCCATATATAAAGGGGAATAAATAATGAAATTGACATCAAAAGGGAGATATGCAGTAACTGCAATGTTGGATATTGCATTACATTCTGGTTTAGGGCCCGTATCACTTGCAGATATCTCAGAACGTCAACAAATCTCACTTTCCTATCTTGAACAACTATTTGCCCGTTTACGTAAACATGGTTTGGTCTCTAGTGTTCGGGGGCCGGGTGGTGGCTATGTGCTTAGTCGAAGCATGGATCAAATTGCGATTAGTTCAATTGTTAAAGCCGTCGATGAAACGGTTCACGCAACAAAATGTTATGGTCATGATGGATGTCAAGGTGGCGTGAGATGTTTAACTCACACTTTGTGGAATGACCTAAGTGAACGTATCGATGAGTTTTTAACAAGTATCACTTTAAGCGAATTAGTCAATAATAAAGAAGTTAAAGAAGTGGCTAGTCGACAAAGCAATCTAATATCAATAAATTAAGCAATAAAATTTGTACACAGATTTTGTCATTGGGAGTATTTAATGAAACTACCTATTTATATGGATTATGCAGCAACAACGCCTGTCGATCCTAGAGTTGCTGAAAAAATGATGCAGTATCTAACCTTGGATGGTATTTTCGGTAACCCCGCCTCTCGTTCTCATAAATTTGGTTGGCAAGCTGAAGAAGCGGTTGATATTGCACGAAATCAAATAGCCGATCTTATTGGTGCCGATTCACGAGAAATCGTTTTTACTTCTGGCGCGACTGAAGCGGACAATTTAGCCATTAAAGGTGCAGCACACTTTAATCAAGCTAAAGGTAAACATATTATTACGTGTAAAACTGAACATAAAGCCGTGCTTGATACTTGTCGCCAACTAGAACGAGAAGGTTATGAAGTAACGTATTTAGCACCTGAATCTGATGGAATATTAGATTTAAACAAACTCGCAGCGGCAATGCGTAGTGATACGACAGTGGTATCAATCATGCACGTTAATAATGAAACAGGCGTCATACAAGATATCGAAAAAATTGGTGAAATGTGTCGTGAAAGAGGCATTGTTTTCCACGTGGATGCAACCCAAGCTGTTGGTAAATTACCGATTGATGTAACCAAATTGAAAGTAGACTTGATGTCTTTTTCAGGTCATAAAATCTATGGTCCAAAAGGTATCGGTGGGCTGTATGTAAGACGTAAACCACGTGTTCGTATCGAAGCCCAAATGCATGGTGGTGGTCATGAACGAGGCATGCGCTCTGGAACGCTACCTGTGCACCAAATTGTTGGTATGGGTGAAGCATATCGGATAGCAAAAGAAGAAATGGCTACTGAAATGCCACGTCTATTGGCACTCAAAAATCGGTTATGGAATGGTTTAAAAGATATAGAAGAAGTTTATCTAAATGGATCTTTAGAACACAGTGCACCAAATATTTTAAATGTCAGTTTTGCTTATATTGAAGGTGAATCGTTAATGATGGCATTAAAAGATTTGGCTGTATCTTCTGGCTCTGCCTGTACGTCAGCGAGTTTAGAACCTTCTTATGTATTGCGGGCACTAGGCCTCAATGATGAATTAGCACATAGCTCAATCCGTTTTTCACTAGGTCGATTTAGTACTGAAGAAGAAGTGGATTATGTTATTGAGTTAATCAAAAACTCTATTGATAAATTAAGAAACTTATCTCCGCTTTGGGAAATGTTTAAAGATGGTGTTGATTTATCAAAGATAAAATGGTCAGCCCATTAAAATTAGGAGTAAATTATGGCATACAGTGAAAAAGTAGTCGATCATTACGAAAACCCTCGCAATGTCGGATCGTTCGATCAAAACGATCCGAATGTTGGTAGTGGTATGGTTGGTGCACCAGCCTGTGGCGATGTCATGCGACTTCAAATTAAAGTGAATGATGATGGCATTATTGAAGATGCGAAATTTAAAACTTATGGCTGTGGTAGCGCAATTGCTTCAAGTTCGTTAGTTACCGAATGGATTAAAGGTAAATCTTTAGATGAAGCACAAGCAATAAAAAATACGGATATTGCTAAAGAACTCGCTTTACCGCCAGTTAAAATTCACTGTTCAATTTTAGCTGAAGATGCAATCAAAGCGGCAATTGATGACTATAAGACTAAAAAAGGGCAAAGTTAATGGCTATTACATTAACCACTAGTGCAGCTGATCGTGTTCAAGCTTTTTTAACTAATCGTGGAAAAGGCATCGGTCTAAGATTAGGTGTTAAAACATCTGGTTGTTCGGGTATGGCTTATGTTTTAGAGTTTGCTGATACGATTAATGACGATGACAGTGTATTTGTAGACAAAAATGTTAAAGTTATCGTGGATAAAAAAAGCTTAGTCTATATTGATGGCACTGAACTTGATTTTGTTAAAGAAGGATTAAATGAAGGTTTTAAATTCAATAATCCTAATGCGCATAATGAGTGTGGTTGTGGCGAAAGCTTTAATGTTTAACTGAGGCATCAAGCGTGAATAATTATTTTGAGTTATTTCATCTACCTATTCAATTACCTGTCGATACGCAGCAGTTAACATTACAATATCAACAATTACAAAGACAGTATCACCCTGATAATTTTGCAACGGCATCGGATAGTGAAAAAATGGCGATTATTCAAAAATCAGCCATGATTAATGATGCTTATCAAGTATTAAAAAATCCTATAAAAGCAGCTGAATATTTCCTATCTTTGCAAGGCTTTAATGTGGCAACGGAACAACATATTATTCATGATGCAGATTTTTTAATGGAGCAATTTGTTTTGCGTGAAAAGCTAGATGATATTGAAAGTCAGTCAAACTTTGAACTATTAGATAGCTTTGAGTCTGAAATATCAGGGCGTAAAAAAGATATTTATAATCAATTGTTGAATAATATATCGCAACAAGATTGGCAATCCGCCCTAAATCAAATCTACAAGATTCGTTATCTTACTCGATTAATAGAACAGATCGAAAAGTTACAAGAAAAGCAATATGCTTTATAATTTAAGATAAATAACACATCAAGTAGAGATAAGTTAAATGGCATTATTACAAATTAGTGAACCAGGTCAAACACCAGAACCACATCAGCGTCGGATTGCGGTTGGCATTGATTTGGGTACGACCAACTCACTAGTTGCAACCGTTCGAAGCGGTAAATCTGAAGTCCTGCCAGATTTAGAAGGCGATTTTTTATTGCCTTCAGTTGTACATTATGGTGTTGATCATGATGATAATACTATTATCACAATTGGTAAAAATGCTAAAAACAGTGCTACTTCTGATCCAAAAAATACAGTAAGTTCAGTTAAGCGATTAATGGGAAGACGTCTTTCTGATATAGACACATCTCATTTCCCTTATCCATTATCCATGACAGAAAATGGTGTGCCATTACTAAATTTACCGAATCAGCAAGTTAATCCTATACAAGTCTCTGCTGAAATCTTGATTGCTCTAGCAGATCGGGCTAAAGCGAGTTTAAATGGTGAAATCGATGGTGTCGTCATCACCGTTCCCGCCTATTTTGATGATGCTCAACGACAGGCAACAAAAGATGCTGCTAAATTAGCTGGTTTACACGTTTTACGTTTGTTGAATGAACCTACTGCTGCAGCTATCGCTTATGGCCTTGATTCTGGAAAAGAAGGCATCATTGCTGTATATGATTTAGGTGGTGGAACTTTTGATATCTCTATCCTGCGTTTACATAAAGGCGTTTTTGAAGTCCTATCAACAGGGGGAGATTCTGCTCTTGGTGGTGATGACTTCGATCGTTTACTTGCGGAGTATATTAAAAACGAATTAGGGTTGATTAATCATCATGATGCACAGTTGAATCAGAGAATGATTCATCAAGCGGTTGATATTAAAATTGCTCTCAGCCATCAAGATGCTGTCACGATCACATTTGATAATCAGGTCTTAACTATAACCCGACATCAATTTGAACAACTCATTGAACCGCTAGTTAAACGAACCTTAGCTGTTTGTCGGCGTGCATTAAAAGATGCTGATATTGATATCGATGAAATTGTTGAAGTGGTCATGGTGGGGGGATCTACCCGAATTCCGTTTGTGCGTGAATCGGTCGGTAACTATTTCAAAACAAAACCTTTAACTTCTATCGATCCAGATAGAGTAGTCGCTATTGGGGCTGCCATTCAAGCGGATATTTTAGTGGGTAATAAACCCGATTCCGATATGTTGTTGCTTGATGTAATTCCCTTATCTTTAGGCATCGAAACAATGGGCGAATTGGTTGAAAAAATCATTCCTCGTAATAGTACGATCCCTTGTGCAAGGGCGCAAGAATTTACAACGTTTAAAGATGGTCAGACCGCTATGATGATTCATGTTTTACAAGGTGAACGTGAAAATGTAGCCGATTGTCGATCGTTGGCGCAATTTATCTTACGTGGCATTCCGCCAATGCCTGCTGGTGGCGCACATATTCGTGTCACTTTCCAAGTGGATGCTGATGGATTGCTGAGCGTAACGGCAATGGAAAAATCAACAGGCGTTGAAGCTGCAATACAAGTTAAGCCATCTTATGGGCTAACTGATAAAGAAATTGCAACTATGATTCAAGATTCCATCAATTACGCTCAACAAGATAAGCAAACTAGAATGCTTGCTGAACAAAAAGTTGAAGCAGCAAGAGTCCTTGAGAGTTTACAAAATGCATTAGATAAAGATGCTGACTTATTGAATGAGCATCAGCTTAATCAAATTTTAAATGCTAAACATCGTTTACAAGCGGTAAGCGAATCTGATGATATATACGAAATTGAAAAGCAAATTAAAATTGTTGATAACGTGACGCAGGATTTTGCGGCTAAGCGTATGGATAGATCCATTCGTCAAGCTTTAACCGGTCATAAAGTTGATGATATTTAACTAACGAGATTATTATGCCAAAAATTACTTTTTTACCAAATGCTGAACTTTGCCCTGAAGGGAAAACAGTTGAAGCGCAAGAAGGTGAATCTATTTTAGAAGTCGCTTTACGTAACGATATTGAAATTGAGCATGCTTGTGAAATGTCATGTGCTTGTTCAACTTGCCATTGTATTGTCCGTAAAGGTTTTGACTCACTTGAAGAGAGTGATGAACAAGAAGATGATATGTTAGATAAAGCGTGGGGCGTTGAACCGCATAGTCGACTAAGTTGTCAGGCTCGTGTTGCCGATGAAGATCTTGAAGTCGAAATTCCAAGATATAGCCTAAATCACGCCAAAGAAGATCATTAATTAGTCGCCTTTATGGCGACGTGATTTCCTCAAAAAGCCCGTTCCTCAACTTTTCGGTAACCATAAATGATCATATTTTTTCTATCTATATGATAATTAATACTTGATGTTGGTACACCAACGGGGTATAATTCCGCCACTTTGTTTATTGTCTTTATGTAAGCAAATGCGTATGAAGATATAATCCTTATTTAATAATATTGAATTATATCAACAATACTCCCGATCTGGGGGTTACGAAAAGAACGGATTACACTCTCCTGTCAATCGAAACAGGGTAAGAGGAGTAGTCTTTTGTTATAACTTTTAAATAGTGGAGCTCTGGTCTCATGTCGAACCAAAGAATCCGTATCCGGTTAAAAGCGTTTGATCATCGTTTGATTGATCAATCAACTGCTGAAATTGTAGAAACTGCGAAGCGCACTGGTGCGCAAGTTCGTGGTCCTATTCCATTACCGACACGCAAAGAGCGTTTCACCGTATTGATTTCTCCGCACGTTAATAAAGACGCGCGTGATCAATATGAGATTCGTACTCATAAACGTCTAGTTGATATTGTTGAGCCAACTGAAAAAACAGTTGATGCTTTAATGCGCCTAGATCTTGCTGCCGGTGTTGATGTGCAGATCAGTTTAGGTTAATCCTAAGCTGAATGATTGAGAGGTCTAAACAATGATTGGTTTAATCGGTCGTAAAGTAGGAATGACACGAATCTTCACCGAAGAAGGTGTTTCTATTCCTGTCACCGTAGTTGAAGTTCAAAGCAACCGCGTTACTCAAGTTAAAACTTTAGAGAACGATGGTTATCAAGCTATTCAGGTTACTACTGGCAGCAAAAAAGCAAGCCGTGTAAATAAACCTGAAGCAGGTCATTTTGCTAAGGCTGGCGTTGAAGCTGGTCGTGGTCTATGGGAATTCCGTTTTGAAGAAGGCGAATTTACTGTAGGGCAAAGTATTAACGTTGATATTTTCACAGACGTTAAAAAAGTTGATGTTACTGGAACATCTAAAGGTAAAGGTTTTGCTGGCGTAACTAAACGTTGGAACTTCCGTACTCAAGATGCAACTCATGGTAACTCTTTGGCACACCGTGGTCATGGCTCTATCGGTCAAAACCAAACTCCAGGTAAAGTGTTCAAAGGTCGTAAAATGGCAGGTCACCTAGGTAATGAACGTGTAACTGTTCAAAACTTAGATATTGTACGTGTTGATGCTGAACGCAACCTTTTATTAATTAAAGGTGCAGTTCCAGGCGCAATCAATAGTGACGTAATTGTTAAACCGGCAATCAAGGCTTAACGTCGAGGAGATAGAGATGGAATTAGTAGTAAAAGACGCGAAAGCGCTTTCTGTTTCCGAAACTACCTTCGGACGTGAGTTTAATGAAGCGTTAGTTCACCAAGTAGTTGTTGCTTATGCATCTGCTGCTCGTCAAGGCTCACGCGCACAAAAAACTCGTGCAGAAATCGCTGGTTCAGGCAAAAAACCATGGCGTCAAAAAGGCACAGGTCGTGCTCGTTCAGGTTCTATTAAGAGCCCAATCTGGCGTAGTGGTGGTGTAACATTTGCAGCAAAACCACAAGATCATAGCCAAAAAGTTAACCGTAAAATGTATCGTGGTGCATTAAAGAGTATTTTCTCTGAATTAGTGCGTCAAGAGCGTTTAGTTGTGGTTGAAACATTTACTGTTGAAGCACCTAAGACTAAATTACTAACTCAGAAATTAAATGATATGAATCTTAATGATGTCCTTATCATTACAACTGAAGTTGATGAGAATCTTTTCTTAGCAGCACGTAACTTGCATAAAGTTGATGTGCGTGATGTGGCAGGTATTGATCCAGTTAGTTTGATTGCATTTGACAAAGTGGTTATCACTGTTGATGCCGTTAAACAAGTAGAGGAGATGTTAGCATGATTCGTGAAGAGCGTCTGCTTAAAGTCCTGCGAGCACCACATGTTTCTGAAAAAGCATCTATTTCAATGGAAAAAACAAATACATTAGTATTGAAAGTTGCTAAAGATGCTACTAAGAGAGAGATTAAAGCCGCAGTTGAACAACTATTTGAAGTTAAAGTAGATGACGTTAATACACTTGTTGTTAAAGGCAAAGTAAAACGTCGTGGTCAACAACTTGGTCGCCGTAGCGACTGGAAAAAAGCTTACGTAACTTTAGCAGAAGGTCAAAACTTAGACCTTGCTGGCGTCGCTGAGTAATTCGGAGGAGTAAGAACAATGGCAGTTGTTAAGTGTAAACCTACATCTCCGGGTCGTCGCCACGTTGTTAAAGTGGTTAACCCAGAGTTGCATAAAGGTAAGCCTTATGCACCGTTGCTTGATTCAAAAAGCAAAACTGGTGGTCGCAATAATAATGGTCGTATCACTACCCGTCATATCGGTGGTGGTCATAAACAACATTATCGTATTGTTGACTTTAAGCGTAACAAAGATGGTATTCCAGCAGTTGTTGAACGTTTGGAATATGATCCAAACCGTAGTGCAAATATTGCATTGGTTTTATATAAAGACGGTGAACGTCGTTATATTTTAGCGCCTAAAGGCTTAAAAGCAGGTGATCAGATCCAATCTGGTGTTGATGCATCGATTAAAACAGGTAACTGTTTACCAATGCGCAATATTCCAGTCGGTTCTACCGTGCATAACATTGAAATGAAACCAGGTAAAGGCGGACAACTTGCTCGCTCAGCTGGTAGCTATGTTCAAATCGTTGCGCGTGATGGTGCATATGTAACATTACGTCTACGTTCAGGTGAAATGCGTAAAGTATTATCTGATTGTCGTGCCACTATTGGTGAAGTCGGTAATTCAGAACATATGCTTCGCGTACTAGGTAAAGCGGGTGCAACGCGTTGGCGTGGTGTTCGTCCTACTGTTCGTGGTACAGCAATGAACCCGGTAGACCATCCACATGGTGGTGGTGAAGGTCGTAACTTTGGTAAACATCCTGTGTCTCCATGGGGTCAAAAAGCCAAAGGATTGAAAACGCGTAGCAACAAACGTACTGATAAGTATATTGTTCGCCGTCGCAATAAGAAATAATTAATATAGAGGATTAGCTATGCCACGTTCTCTCAAGAAGGGTCCTTTTATTGACCTACACTTGCTGAAGAAGGTAGAGAAAGCGGTGGAAAGCGGGGACAAGAAACCAATTCGTACTTGGTCCCGTCGTTCAACGATCTTTCCTAACATGATCGGTTTGACCATCGCTGTCCATAATGGTCGTCAGCACGTTCCAGTTTATGTTACCGACGAAATGGTTGGTCATAAATTGGGTGAATTCGCGCCGACTCGTACTTATCGCGGTCACGCTGCGGATAAGAAAGCTAAGAAGAAATAAGTAGGAGAAAGAGATGGAAACAATTGCAAAGTACCGCCACGCTCGTTCTTCTGCACAAAAAGTTCGCTTAGTTGCAGATCTTGTTCGCGGTAAAAAAGTGTCTCAGGCACTTGATATTTTAACGTACACCAATAAAAAAGCGGCTGTACTTGTTAAAAAAGTATTAGAGTCTGCTATTGCTAATGCAGAGCATAACGATGGTGCTGATATTGATGATCTAAAAGTTGCGAAAATTTTCGTAGACGAAGGCCCAACCATGAAGCGTATTATGCCTCGTGCGAAAGGTCGTGCAGATCGAATTTTGAAGCGTACGAGTCACATCACCGTGATCGTCTCAGATCGCTAGGCTGGAGAATAGCAATGGGTCAAAAAGTAAATCCAAATGGTATCCGATTAGGCATTGTCAAGCCTTGGACATCTACATGGTATTCGGGTACAAAGACATTCGCTGATAATTTAGAAAGTGATTTTAGAGTGCGTGAATTCTTAAATAAAGAATTAGCACAAGCGTCAATCTCTAAAATTGTAATCGACCGTTCAGCAGAAACTAACGTTCGCATTACTATTCACACTGCTCGTCCAGGTATCGTGATTGGTAAAAAAGGTGAGGACGTTGAAAAATTACGTAATGCCGTAGCTTCTATTGTCAATAAGTATAAAGACAAAAGAGAAAAACGTGATGTTGCAGTACAAATTAATATTGCTGAAGTTCGTAAACCTGAACTTGATGCAAAATTAGTTGCTGACAGCATTACTTCTCAGTTAGAACGCCGTGTTATGTTCCGTCGTGCAATGAAACGTGCGGTACAAAACGCAATGAAAGCGGGTGCTAAAGGTATCAAAGTTGAAGTAAGTGGTCGTTTAGGCGGCGCTGAAATTGCTCGCTCAGAGTGGTATCGTGAAGGTCGTGTACCTCTACATACACTACGAGCTGACATCGACTACGGAGTGTCTGAAGCATTAACTACCTATGGTATTATTGGTGTTAAAGTGTGGATCTTCAAAGGTGAGATCCTTGGTGGTATGGCTGCCGTTGAACAAGCAGAAAAACAACCTGCTGCTCAACCGAAAAAGCAGCGCAAAGGCCGAAAACAATAAGGAGCGTCGCTGATGTTACAACCAAAGCGTACAAAATTCCGTAAAGTGCACAAGGGCCGCAATCGTGGTCTAGCTGTGAGTACTGACGTAAGTTTCGGTACATTCGGTCTTAAGGCTGTGGGTCGTGGTCGTTTGACTGCGCGCCAGATCGAAGCAGCACGTCGTGCAATGACTCGTGCAGTTAAGCGTCAAGGTAAAATCTGGATTCGAGTTTTCCCTGATAAACCAATTACTGAAAAACCACTTGAAGTGCGTATGGGTAAAGGTAAGGGTAACGTTGAATACTGGGTTGCTCAGATTCAACCAGGTAAAGTCCTTTATGAAATGGACGGAGTACCGGAAGAAGTTGCTCGTGAAGCATTTGCGTTGGCAGCTGCAAAACTGCCAATTAAAACCACCTTTGTGATTAAGACGGTGATGTAAATGAAAGCAAAAGAGCTACGCGAAAAAAGCGTTGAAGAGTTAAATACTGAACTTCTTAATTTATTACGTGAGCAATTTAACTTACGTATGCAATTAGCTGGAGGTCAGTTGACACAGACTCATATGTTAAAACAAGTGCGTCGTAATATTGCACGAGTTAAAACGTTATTAACTGAAAAGGCGGGTGCGTAATATGACTACTGAAGTAAAAATTCGTACTCAGCAAGGTCGTGTTATTAGCGACAAAATGGATAAATCTATTACTGTAGCTATTGAACGTAAAGTGAAGCATCCGTTATATGGTAAGTTCATTAAACGTACGACTAAATTGCATGTACATGATGAAAACAACGAGTGTGGTATTGGTGATACTGTAGAAATTAAAGAGTGTCGTCCATTATCAAAAACCAAATCTTGGACTCTTGTTCGAATCGTAGAAAAAGCAGTTAGTTAATCTAATCGATTAAAAACTGTACATAATATAATAAACGGCTAAATGCAGCCGTTTATTTTATGCTATCCATTTTATTTGAGTGGTGTTATACTATGCGCCCTCACATATGTGGGTTTTTGGTTGTCTATTCTTATCCATGGTAGTTGAGGTGGATGAAGGTAGATTAGACAATAATTTATTTATACGGAGCATTAAAATGATCCAAGAACAGACTAGGCTAGATGTTGCCGATAACTCTGGCGCACGTAGTGTAATGTGTATCAAGGTTCTCGGTGGATCGCACCGTCGTTATGCAGCGGTTGGTGATATCATCAAGGTTACCATTAAAGAAGCAATTCCACGTGGTAAAGTAAAAAAAGGTGATGTACTTAAAGCTGTTGTCGTGCGCACTAGAAAAGGTGTTCGTCGTCCTGATGGATCTGTCATTCGTTTCGATCGCAATGCTTGTGTTATTTTAAACAATAACAGTGAGCAACCGATTGGTACGCGTATTTTTGGACCGGTCACTCGTGAACTTCGTTCTGAGAAGTTTATGAAGATCATTTCATTAGCACCAGAAGTACTGTAAGGAGCGGGTAATGGCAGCGAAAATCCGTCGAGAAGATGAAGTTATCGTGTTAACCGGTAAAGATAAAGGTAAACGCGGTAAAGTAAAAAGTGTTTTGTCTACAGGCAAAGTGATTGTTGAAGGTATTAATTTGGTGAAAAAACACCAAAAACCAGTACCTGCATTAAATCAAGAAGGTGGAATTGTTGAAAAAGAAGCAGCTATTAATGTTTCTAATGTGGCAATTTTTAACCCAGCTACAGGCAAAGCAGATCGCGTAGGCTTTAGAATTGAAAATGGTAAAAAAGTCCGTTTTTATAAGTCTACTAATGAATTAATTAATTAAGTAATTTGGAGTGTACGATGGCGAAACTGCATGATTACTACAAAGCACAGGTAGTAAATAAACTGCAAGAACAGTTTGGCTACAAATCTGTCATGCAAGTCCCTCGGATCGAAAAGATCACCTTGAATATGGGTGTGGGTGAAGCAATTACTGATAAGAAATTATTAGATAATGCGGTTGCAGATTTAGCAGCAATCAGTGGTCAAAAACCACTTGTCACAAAAGCACGCAAATCAGTTGCTGGTTTTAAAATCCGTCAAGGGTATCCTATTGGTTGTAAAGTCACTTTACGTGGCGAACGTATGTGGGAATTTTTTGAACGTCTAGTTTATATTGCGCTTCCTCGTACTCGAGATTTCCGCGGTTTAAGCGCAAAATCTTTCGATGGTCGTGGTAACTATAGCATGGGTGTTCGTGAACAAATCGTTTTCCCTGAAATCGATTATGATAAAGTTGATCGTGTTCGTGGTTTAGATATTACTATCACAACAAGTGCACAATCAGATGAAGAAGGCCGAGCTTTATTATCTGCCTTTAACTTCCCATTTCGTAAGTAAGGTAGGGCATAATGGCTAAACAATCAATGATTGAACGCGATAAGAAACGCGTAAAGCTAGCAGAAAAATATTTTGCAAAGCGTCAAGAATTAAAAGCGATTATCTCTGATCTTAATGCATCAGATGAAGATCGTTGGAATGCAGTGCTTAAATTGCAAACGCTTCCTCGTGATTCTAGTCCATCACGTCAACGTCGTCGTTGTCGTCAAACAGGTCGTCCTCATGGCGTCCTTCGTAAGTTTGGTTTAAGCCGTATTAAGGTTCGTGAATCAGCCATGCGTGGTGAGATTCCTGGTCTTAAAAAGGCAAGTTGGTAATCAGGGGAGTGTTATAGATGAGCATGCAAGATCCTATAGCAGATATGTTGACCCGTATTCGTAACGGTCAAGCTGCGAATAAAGTTGCAGTCACCATGCCTTCCTCTAAGCTAAAAGTGGCAATTGCCAATGTGCTAAAAGAAGAAGGTTACATCGGAGACTATAAAGTTGTTGGTGACACTAAGCCAGAATTGGAAATTTCATTAAAATATTTCCAAGGTAAGGCTGTAGTAGAAAGTATTAAACGTGTTAGCCGTCCAGGTTTACGTATTTATAAACGTAAAGACGAATTGCCAAAAGTTATGGCTGGATTAGGTATCGCAGTTGTTTCTACTTCTAAAGGTGTTATGACTGATCGAGCAGCACGCCAAGCAGGTCTTGGTGGTGAAATTATCTGCTACGTAGCGTAAGGGAGAAAAAAATGTCTCGTGTTGCAAAAGCACCTGTCGTTGTTCCTGCTGGCGTAGAGGTAAAACTCAATGGTCAGGTAATTACGATTAAAGGTAAAAATGGCGAGTTAACTCGTACAATTAATAATGCTGTTGTTATTAATCAAGAAGAAGGTCAAATTAAATTTGCTCCTCGTGACGGCTTTGCGAATGCTTGGGCTCAAGCTGGTACTGCACGTGCGTTGATTAATGCAATGGTTATTGGTGTTACTGAAGGTTTTACTAAAAAACTTCAGCTAGTTGGTGTCGGTTATCGTGCACAAGTTAAAGGTAATGCTATTGGTCTATCTCTTGGATATTCACATCCAATTGAGCATCAATTACCTGCTGGTGTGACCGCAGAATGTCCATCACAAACTGAAATCATACTGAAAAGTGCTGATAAGCAGTTAATTGGACAAGTGGCAGCAGATATCCGTGCTTATCGTCGTCCTGAACCTTATAAAGGTAAAGGTGTTCGTTACGCAGATGAAGTTGTGCGTACTAAAGAAGCTAAGAAAAAGTAAGGTAACACTATGGATAAGAAATCAGCTCGTATCCGTCGTGCAACTAAAGCGCGTCGCAAGATGCATGAACTACTTGCAACTCGCTTAGTGGTTCACCGTACTCCGCGTCATATTTATGCGCAGATTATCGCACCAAACGGATCAGAAGTACTGGCAGCTGCTTCTACATTAGAAAAAGCTATCAGTGAAAGTTTAAAATACACCGGAAACAAAGATGCAGCAGCTGCAGTTGGTAAAGCAATCGCAGAGCGCGCATTAGCGAAAGATATCAAAGAAGTTTCTTTTGATCGTTCGGGTTTCCAATATCATGGTCGAGTTCAGGCGCTAGCAGATGCTGCTCGCGAAGCTGGCCTACAGTTCTAAGGTAGGAGTTAAAGATGTCAAACATCGAAAAACAAGCTGGTGAACTGCAGGAAAAACTAATCGCAGTTAACCGAGTTTCTAAAACCGTAAAAGGTGGTCGTATTTTTAGTTTTTCTGCACTAACAGTTGTTGGTGACGGTAATGGCCGCGTAGGTTTTGGATATGGTAAAGCACGTGAAGTGCCAGCAGCAATCCAAAAAGCAATGGAAAAAGCACGTCGTAATATGATTAATGTTGCTTTAAATAACGATACTTTACAGCATCCTGTTAAAGGTGCTCATACAGGTTCTCGTGTTTATATGCAACCAGCATCAGAAGGTACTGGTATTATCGCCGGTGGTGCAATGCGTGCTGTATTAGAAGTTGCTGGTGTTCGTAACGTTCTAGCTAAAGCATATGGTTCAACAAACCCAATTAATGTGGTTCGTGCAACGATTGATGGCTTAGAAAATATGAAATCACCAGAAATGGTTGCTGCTAAGCGTGGTAAAACCGTCGAAGAAATTTTGGGGTAATTAACCATGGCAAAGACAATTAAAATTACACAAACTCGTAGTTCTATTGGACGCATACCGAAGCATAAAGCAACGTTAGTCGGACTTGGATTACGTCATATTGGTCATACTGTTGAGCGCGAGGATACTCCTGCTATTCGTGGTATGGTAAACCAAGTTTATTACATGGTCAAAGTTGAGGAGTAATAGTAATGCGTTTAAATACTTTATCTCCTGCTGAAGGTTCAAAGCATGCACCAAAACGTCTAGGCCGAGGTATCGGTTCTGGATTAGGTAAAACAGGTACCCGTGGTATCAAAGGTCAAAAATCACGTTCAGGTGGCGGCGTTCGTCGTGGCTTTGAAGGTGGTCAAATGCCTTTATATCGTCGATTACCAAAATTTGGTTTTACTTCTCGTAAAGCTCTAGTTACAGCACAAGTTCGCCTTTCAGATTTAATGAAAGTTGAAGGTGATGTTGTTGACCTAAATAGCTTAAAAGTTGCAAATGTGATTAATTCACAAATCGAATACGCAAAAATCATGTTATCTGGTGAAGTTACAAAACCAGTAACAGTTCGTGGTATTCGTGTAACGAAAGGTGCTAAAGCTGCAATTGAAGCTGCTGGCGGAAAAATTGAGGAATAATTAGAAAGATGGCAAAGCAACCAGGATTAGATTTTCAAAGTGCCCGTGGTGGTGGGGGTGAACTTAAGAAGCGTTTACTATTTGTGCTTTTAGCACTGATTGTTTTTCGTTTAGGTTCTTATATTCCAGTTCCTGGCATTGATACTAAAGCGTTATCGGACATACTTTCACAAGCATCATCTAATGGTATTGTGGATATGTTCAATATGTTCTCTGGTGGTGCTTTAAGCCGTGCTTCAATTTTTGCATTAGGGATAATGCCTTATATTTCTGCATCGATTATTGTGCAGTTATTAACGGCCATTAACCCTAAATTGGCAGAATTGAAGAAAGAAGGTGAATCAGGTCGTAAGAAAATTAGCCAGTACACTCGTTATGGCACATTGGCTTTAGCTATTGTACAAGCAGTTGGTATTGCGACTGGTTTACCAAATATTCCTGGTTATGAGCGTGTTGTGACTAATCCAGGATTTTCTTTCTATTTCATTGCATCGGTTAGTTTAGTTACTGGCACTATGTTTCTTATGTGGCTTGGTGAGCAGATCACGGAACGTGGAGTAGGTAATGGTATTTCAATCATTATTTTCTCTGGAATTGTGGCGGGTCTTCCTCATGCAATATATGAAACAATTGAACAAGCTCGTTCTGGTGAATTGAATCCGATTCTATTATTAGTTGTCGCAGCTTTAGTGATAGGTGTGACTTATTTTGTTGTTTTTGTTGAGCGTGGTCAACGTCGAATCGTAGTTAACTATGCCCAACGTCAACAAGGGCGTCGCGTTTATGCAGCGCAAACATCACATTTACCATTAAAAATTAATATGGCTGGCGTTATTCCAGCGATATTTGCCTCAACAATTATTATGTTACCATCTATGATGGCATCTTGGTTTCAAGGAAATGGTGAAGGCTGGAGATATGTATTTGTACTTATTGGTCAATATTTCTCTCATGACCAACCGTTATACATAATCTTTTTTGCGGCAGCGATAATCTTCTTTTGTTTCTTCTATACAGCGTTGGTTTTCAACCCTAGAGAGACAGCAGATCAGCTTAAAAAATCTGGTGCATTTATTCCAGGTATCCGCCCAGGTGAGCAAACATCTAAATATATTGACAAAGTAATGACACGTTTAACATTAATAGGCGCAATCTACATTACTTTTGTATGTTTGGTACCAATGTTTATGACAAGTGCAATGAAGGTTCCAGTTCAATTTGGTGGAACATCTTTATTAATTGTGGTTGTTGTAATCATGGATTTTATGGCACAAGTACAGACTTTAATGATGCCAAATCGTTATGAGTCAGTGTTAAAGAAAGCGAACCTTAAAGGCTACGGCCGATAAGTTAGCCAGAAGTTACGGAGAAAAAAATGAAAGTTCGTGCTTCAGTCAAGAAATTATGCAGAAATTGTAAAATCATTAAACGCAATGGCATCGTTCGTGTTATTTGTGTTGAAGGTAAACATAAGCAACGTCAAGGTTAATTTATTTAGCCTAAAAGTTGAACTTTTGCATATTTTACTTGCCAAAGTATAGTAAAGCTGGCTAGAATAGCCAGCCTAAATTTTATTTGCAGACTTACTGTTTGAGTATCCTGAAAACGGGCTTTTCAGTATGGTGAGTTTGTTAAACATTAACAATAAAGGAGTGCATAGTGGCCCGTATAGCAGGCATTAACATTCCTGATCAGCAACATGCTGTAATTGCGTTACAAGCAATTTATGGTATCGGTAATACTCGCGCTAAGACAATTTGTGCTGAAGCAGGTATTCCTGAACATGTTAAGATCAGAGAACTATCTGAAGATCAGATTGAGAAGTTACGTGAACAAGTCGCTAAATTTACTGTTGAAGGTGATTTACGTCGTGAAGTAACTATGAGTATCAAGCGTTTATTAGACCTTGGTTGTTATCGTGGCATCCGTCATCGTCGTGGACTTCCAGTTCGTGGTCAACGCACTAAGACTAACGCTCGTACCCGCAAGGGACCGCGTAAGCCAATCAAGAAATAATTGAGGTGATAATAAATGGCAAAGACACCTGTTCGTACACGTAAACGTGTAAAAAAACAAGTTTCTGATGGTGTAGCTCATATTCATGCATCATTTAACAATACAATCGTAACTATTACCGATCGTCAAGGTAATGCGTTGGGTTGGGCAACCGCTGGTGGTTCTGGTTTCCGTGGCTCTCGTAAGTCCACTCCGTTTGCTGCTCAAGTAGCTGCTGAACGTTGTGCAGAAGCCGTAAAAGATTACGGAATTAAGAATCTGGAAGTTATGGTAAAAGGACCTGGTCCTGGTCGTGAGTCAACAATTCGTGCATTAAATGCAGCGGGTTATCGCATCACTAATATTACTGATGTTACTCCGATTCCTCATAACGGTTGTCGTCCACCAAAGAAACGTCGTGTTTAATGTTTATTAAACATTGAATGTTTAGGATTATTGGAGAAATAAAATGGCAAGATATTTGGGACCAAAGCTCAAATTAAGTCGTCGTGAAGGTACTGATTTATTCCTTAAATCTGGTGTTCGAGCGGTTGACAGTAAATGTAAGTTAGAACAAGCTCCTGGACAACATGGTGCGCGTAAACCGCGTTTATCAGATTATGGTGTTCAGTTACGCGAAAAACAAAAAGTTAGACGTATTTATGGAATTTTAGAACGTCAATTCCGTAATTACTACAAAAATGCAGCACGTATTAAAGGTAATACAGGTGAAAACCTATTAGGTCTTTTAGAACGTCGCTTAGATAACGTTGTTTATCGTATGGGATTTGGTGCAACTCGCGCTGAAGCTCGTCAATTAGTTAGTCATAAAGCTGTTCTTGTTAATGGTCATGTTGTGAACATTGCATCTTATCAAGTTTCGCCTGAAGATGTGATCAGCGTTCGCGAAAAATCAAAAAAACAAGCACGTATTAAAGCTGCTTTAGAGTTAGCTGAGCAACGTGAAAAACCTACATGGTTAGAAGTTGATGCTAGCAAAATGGAAGGTGTATTTAAACGCTTACCAGAACGTTCAGATTTATCTGCTGACATCAACGAACATTTGATCGTCGAACTTTACTCTAAGTAAAGTTTAGCACTTAAGAGAGGACATAATGCAGGGTTCTGTAACAGAGTTTTTAAAACCTCACCTAGTTGATGTTGTTCAATACACTCAAACTCATGCGAAAGTGACTTTAGAGCCACTTGAGCGTGGTTTTGGTCATACTTTAGGTAATGCACTACGCCGCATTTTATTATCATCAATGCCTGGATATGCAGTAACCGAAGTTGAAATTGACGGTGTTCTGCATGAGTACAGTACTAAAGAAGGCGTTCAAGAAGATGTACTTGATATTTTGCTTAATTTGAAAAAATTAGCAGTACGTGTACATACCAAAGATGATGTTATGCTGACTTTAAACAAATCAGGCATTGGTGCGGTAACTGCATCTGATATCACTCATGATGGTGATGTTGAAATTGTTAATCCTGATTTAGTGATTTGTCATCTTACTGATGCAAATGCTTCAATTAGTATGCGTATTCGTGTACAACGAGGACGTGGTTATGTCCCTGCTTCTGCTCGCGTTAAGTCAGAAGATGAAGAGCGACCAATTGGTCGTTTATTAGTTGATGCATGTTATAGTCCTGTCGAGCGTATCGCTTATTCTGTCGATGCAGCTCGTGTGGAACAACGCACCGATTTAGATAAACTGGTTATTGATATGGAAACTAATGGTACTATCGATCCAGAAGAAGCTATTCGTCGTGCGTCAACTATTTTGGCTGAACAACTTGAAGCTTTCGTTGATTTACGTGATGTACGTCAACCTGAAGTTAAAGAAGATAAACCGGAATTTGATCCGATTCTTCTACGTCCAGTAGATGATCTCGAATTAACTGTTCGGTCTGCTAATTGCTTAAAAGCAGAAGCAGTTCATTATATTGGTGATTTAGTACAACGTACAGAAGTTGAGCTACTTAAAACCCCTAATCTTGGTAAGAAATCACTTACTGAAATTAAGGATGTGCTCGCATCTCGTGGTTTGTCTTTAGGCATGCGTCTTGAGAACTGGCCACCAGCAAGTATTGTTGAAGACTAAAATAAAATTTATATAAGAAGGATAAAGTTATGCGCCATCGTAAAAGTGGTCGTCAACTGAACCGAAATAGCAGCCATCGTCAAGCAATGTTTCGTAACATGACTAGTTCACTTGTTGAACATGAAATCATCAAAACTACATTGCCTAAAGCAAAAGAGTTGCGTCGTGTTGTTGAACCGTTAATTACGCTAGCCAAAAGCGATAGCGTAGCTAATCGCCGTTTGGCTTTTGCTCGTATCCGTGATAAAGATACAGTGAAAAAATTATTTTCAGATCTAGGTCCACGTTTTGCTACCCGTCCAGGTGGTTATGTACGTATTTTGAAATGTGGTTTCCGTGACGGAGATAATGCTCCAATGGCTTATATTGAATTAGTTGATCGCCCTGCAGTAGAAGCAGAAGCAACAGCTGAATAAGATTTTAAATCATTGTATACAAAAGCCGGCTATACGCCGGTTTTTTATTGATGATATCTATCACAGATCCTTTAACTTTGGTTTCCTTATCCTTAAGTTCATCGTATCTAAATCTACTATATTCCTATTCTTTAATTGATTAAAAATTAAGCTTATGTTGTTTTTAATAAACATATGCCATGAAAATCTATTGAGAGGGATTAGTTTAATTGAAATTTCAATGTTAATTTATTTTTAAGTAGATTTAGATATCGATGTTTTTATAACTCTTCTGGATATTTCTAATGTTAATTTAAGAGCATCTAATAAATAAGTATTAATAGTTTTTTAAAAATAGGCTACATTATTATTTCATCATTGAGATATCTGACTATAAACATAATTAATAGTGTGGTGGTGGGGTTTCCTCAGATAAATTAGCAATATTCGATGTTTGAGTGGCTTGTAGTTTTTGTGATAATAACATTAATTGCTCTTTTAGTTTACTAACATCGGCTTGAAGGTTGGTTACTGCTTGGTTTAATTCTTCAATGGTGATTTCTTGAAACGCAACTTTGGTTTCTAATAATTCAATTTGTTGTCTCATATTATTTTCACAATTAGACTTTTTAAATATTGACCTCTATTGTAAGTAAAAATAACAATTAAATCCATCCACGTTCAGCAAATGAGACATATTCACCTTTACCAATTACAATATGATCAATAATACGGATATCGATTAATTCACAAACTTGATCCAACTTGCGCGTTAAATTCCGATCTGCTTGGCTTGGTTCTGCTAAACCAGAAGGGTGATTGTGGGCTAAAATTAAAGAGGCAGCATTATATTGTAATGCTTTTCTGGCTACTTCTCTGGGATGAACTTCTACACAGTTATAAGTACCAATAAACATTTCTTCAGATGTAATGACGTGATTTTGATTGTCCAGAAAAATAACCATGAAGATTTCACGATCTTTGTTAGCTAAGCGACTAGCTAAATAATGGTGAGTTAACGAAGGTGAAGTGAGATAATTTTCATTTGTCATTTTTACTTTCAAATATCGGTGCGATAATTCAACGACAGCTTTGAGCTGAGTATATTTAACGGTACCTAATCCATGTTTTTTACAAAACTGCTCATGAGTAGCGTTCATTAAATGATAAAATGAGCCAAATTCATTTAATAAATTTTGAGCTAGTTCTAAAACAGGTAATTTTCGTGTACCTGTCCGTAAAAATAGCGCAAGCAGTTCTGCATCACTTAGCATTTCAACACCAAATTGTAAAAGTTTTTCTCTCGGCATCAGTTTTGGACATGAAGGATGCATAGTATTTGTATTCCACTCATAAAAAAACTAATTATTCTTAGAAAATTGGCTTAAAAGAATTGAAAATTGAGAAAACTGTGAACTGTTTCTCAAAAAAATGAATAATATTTCACATGATGACAAAAAAGCGCTATCAAGCGCTTTTTTGTAAATTAATATGATGACTTAATGGCAACCGCAGCTTCCATGACCGCCACCACAACAACCACTATCTTCTTCATCTTCATGATCGTGTCCGCCACAGCCACAACCACCATGCCCATGTTCGTGACCATGTTCACTATGGATATGTCCATGCGCAATTTCTTCTTCTGTTGCTTCACGAATAGCTAATACTTCAACATTAAATTTTAAATCTTGTCCCGCTAACATGTGATTTCCGTCAATTGTCACAGTATCCCCATCAATTGCGGTAATTTCAACGGGTAAAGCGCCATGGTCGGTATCTGCAAAAAAGCGCATGCCAACTTCAAGTTCATCAACCCCGACAAATACATCACGTGGCACATTTTGCACCAGTGCATCATTAAAATCACCGTAAGCATTGATAAGTTCAACATCAAATTTATCACCAACTTGATGGCCTTCTAGTGCATTTTCAAGCTCTTGTAATAAATTACCCGCACCTTGTAAATATTCTAGAGGTGCAACAGTTGTTGCTTCGTCAACCAAAACCCCGTCTTTAGTGCGAACTTGGTATGCCAAACTGACTACTGTATTTTTTGCTATTTTCATTTTTTCTCCAACAAACTTGTATTGAGCAAACATCTTAAGATTTTAACGGAAAATGAAGGATAAGTATTCATAATTTTTATTTTTGACTAAAACTGACCAATGAAATGATAAAAGATCATGAAATGAATAATGATTAACATCGTGTTAGTGTTAACACGATAAAAACAGTCGATAAAGAATTCTTACAAGAAAGGTGTGGAACTTACGATATATCTGAATAGATTCAAAAATTAAAGGATGAAATCAAATGAATGTATGGACTGCCCTTTTTAATCCTAAAAAATTAGAAAATAAACGAATAAAAAAGGCATCAATATTGATGCCCTTTTTTTTATTTTTAAATGATACCTATTATTTAAGTTCTAACTCGTTCATTGCAGCAATGCTAAATCCACCGTCAACATGCACAACTTCACCCGTAATACCCGATGCTAAGTTTGAACATAAAAATGCCGCAGAATTACCCACGTCTTCAATTGTAACTGTACGACGAATTGGCGTAACCGATTCACAATGTGATAGCATTTTTTTGAAATCTTTAATGCCTGATGCAGCAAGAGTACGAATTGGACCAGCAGAGATAGCATTCACACGAATTCCTTCTGGCCCCATAGCATTTGCCATATAACGCACGTTTGCTTCTAGAGACGCTTTAGCAAGACCCATTACATTATAGTTAGGGATCGCTCTTTCAGCACCAAGATAAGAAAGGGTCACTAACGCTGAATTTGGATTCAACATCGAACGACATGCTTTAGCCATTGCAACAAAGCTATAAGAACTAATGTCGTGAGCGATAGCAAAACCTTCACGCGTGACGGCATTAACATAGTCACCGTCTAATTGATCGCCAGGCGCAAAAGCAATAGCATGAACAAAACCGTCAAATTTATCCCATGTTTTTGCTAGTTCTGTAAATAGGTTAGTAATACTATCATCGTGAGCAACATCACAAGGTAACACGATTTTAGAACCAAAGTCAGCCGCAAATTCTTCAACGCGTGCTTTTAATTTATCACTTTGATACGTGAATGCTAATTCTGCACCCTCACGATGCATTGCTTGTGCAATACCATAAGCAATAGAACGATTACTTGCAACACCGGTAACGAGTATGCGTTTACCTGTTAAAAATCCCATAAAGTTTTCCTCTATTATTTTACTATACAGTCTAGGATGGTGAAGATTATATGTTGATAAAGTCAACTTCGCTACTATAAATTTACTTTTAATGATTTTGTTTTGGTTGCTGAGTTACCAACAAAACGTTGTTTATCTCATCAATAATTGACTATAATAGTCAACTATTAATTTAGTTAACTCGTGATAAAATTTTGAAAAACCTAATTTGTTATAAAACATTACCTGTTTGGAATGCTAAATCATTACCTCAATCATTTTGTGAAAAACATAATACGCAAGTTGGCACTTGGGCTAAGCTCAATATCCTAGTGGGCAGTATCGATTTTGAGATATTAACTGAACAAGGTGAAATCATATCGCAACATCATTATGATGTTTCTCACCAACCTCCCTTTATTTTGCCTCAGCAATGGCATCGTATCGCTCAGGTATCTGAAAATTTACAATGCCAACTATCATTTTACTGTTTACCTGAAGACTATACTTTTAAAAAGTATCAAATGACCAAAACACATTCTGAAGTGCTAGCGGCAAGCAAAATTATCCCGTTAGGAAAGGTATTGGATTTAGGCTGTGGTTCGGGACGCAATTCGCTCTATTTACAGCTACTTGGTTTTGATGTGAATGCAGTTGATAAATCCGAATTAAGTATTGGTAATTTAAATCAAATCATCAAAGATGAAAACCTAAAGCACATTAATGCAAAGGTATATGATATCAATCAAGCAAATTTAGAAGGTGAGTATGATTTTGTTCTTTCAACGGTTGTCATGATGTTTTTACAACCTGAAAAAATCCCTGAAATTATTGATAATATGCAAAAATTGACTAAATCGGGTGGTTATAATCTTATTGTAAGCGCTATGTCTACTTCTGATTATCCTTGTTCTGTGGGGTTTTCATTTACGTTTAAAGAAAATGAATTGCGGGAATATTATCAGGATTGGGAAATACTGAAATATAACGAAAATGTTGGGGAATTACATAAAACCGATAGTCAGGGTAATCGAATTAAATTGAGATTTGCGACTTTGCTAGCTAAAAAAAGGTAATCATTACAGGATGATTCATCCTGTAATTTTTTACATTGATTAATTAGTTGGTACTTAGTTTTTCACCAACAACAAACCAAGCTTTGCGAGAGTTTAATAAATCTTGAGCTGACATCGGTTTTTTACCGGCAGGTTGTAACAGTGTCATATTTAATGCACCATCGCTTGTTGCAATGCATATCCCTTTTTTGTCTGCTTGTAAAATAGTACCGATTGGTTGATTGTGTTGAGTGGATACCACTTCTGCTTGCCATACTTTCACTGGTTCGCCATTAACTTCAAAATAACTAACAGGCCAAGGATTGAAGGCGCGAACACAACGTTCAAGTTTCTGTGCCGATAAATTCCAATCAAGTTTAGCTTCTTGTTTAGATAATTTTTCAGCGTAAGTGACCTGTGATGGATCCTGTTTTTCAGGTTGGATTTTCCCTTCAATAATGAGTTTTAAAGTATCAAGTAGTCCTTGTGGACCTAATTGCGCCAGTTTGTTATATAACGTTGCACTTGTATCAGAAGGTTCAATTGGACAGGTAAGTTTATATAACATATCACCCGTATCAAGCCCAGCATCCATTTGCATAATTGTGATACCGGTTAAAGTATCTCCAGCCCAACAAGCGCGTTGAATAGGAGCTGCGCCTCGCCATCTTGGTAATAATGAACCATGCACATTTAAACAACCTAGTTTAGGCATATCAAGCACAGCTTGCGGTAAAATAAGACCATATGCCACCACAATCATAATGTCGGCATTTAGCTCCGCAATGATTTTTTGATTTTCTTCCGTTTTGAGTGTTGCCGGTTGATAAACAGGAAGATGATTTTCAATTGCTAATTGTTTAACCGGACTTGCGGTTAACTTATTACCACGTCCGGCAGGGCGATCGGGTTGAGTAAAAACCGCAATGACATTATGTTTAGCATCAATTAATGCTTTTAAATGGGTTGCTGCAAAGTCAGGAGTACCAGCAAAAATAATATTTAATGGCTTGGCTGTTTGTGGCATATGTCTATAATCCATCATCAAAAAACTCGGATAATTATAACTTAATTTTCATTAAGAATCTTTAATCAAAAAGAATCGATATGTTGGTTTTATCAAACTGATGATGAATTAATAATTAAAAAGGAAAAAATATAGGTACTAATGCAATATTCACCGCCATAACGAGAAACGTTAAAGGTACACCGACTTTTACAAAGTCACTAAAGCTGTAACCACCTGGCGCAACGACCATGGTTTTTACCGGCGAAGAGACCGGCGTGATAAAAGAAGCGGAGGTCGCAATAGCCACAGTCATTGCAAACGGATAAGGTGAATAACCAAATTTTATTGCCAGATCAATTGCAATAGGGGCAATGAGTATTGCTGTAGCCGTATTAGAAATAAAGAGACCAACAGTTGAACATAATAAGAAAATGAAGGTCAGCACCATATACGGACTGAAAGAACGTAAATGAATTTCTAACCATGCCGATATGAGCGAAATGCCGCCGGTTTTATTCAGTGCTAAAGCAAACGGCATCATACCGATGATCAAAATGAGTGTTGGCCAGTGTATCGATTTATAAGCACTATTCATGTCGATGCAGCGTGTTGCTCCCATTAAAAGACAAGCTATTAGGGCAGCCACGACATTAGGAACAAGCCCCGTTACCATCAATATAATCATAATAGCTAAATTAATTAATGCTGCAAATGCTTGAGAACTTGCAGGTGCAACATCATCAATATCCGACGGATAATCTAAAACAACAAAATCATTGGTACGAGTTTGTAATTTTTGAATCGATCCCCAATCCCCACATACCAGTAAAGTATCACTCATTTCTAAACGTTCTTGGAATAAGTTATTGGTATCAACAGGGGCATGATTACGCCAAATTCCAATAACGGTTAAAAAGTATTTTTCTCTAAAATCGATTTCATTGAGTGTTTTGCCACAAAGTGACGATTCAGGTAATAGCGCCACTTCTGCCATGCCAACTTCTTTCACTTGTTCCGAAAAATATTCACCTCGTAAAACTTTAGGTTCAAGATTATTGGTCGATAAAAATGTTCGATAATCGGCTTCGGAGTGGGACATATCTAATAATAAAATATCGTTTTCCCGAAATTCTGTTGCCCCGTTAACGGGGATTAACACTTTTTGAAATTTGCGCCAACGTTCAATACCAATAACATTGACACCGTGTTCACTTCGTAAATGTAGACCATCAATCGTACGACCAACAAAAGGCGAGCCTGGTAATATTTGTGCACGATGTGCCCGACCAATTAATTTATAGTCTCTGATTAAATCTGTGATTTTTCTTCTTTGTGGCTGGGTATTTGTCGGAGAAACTTGTTGAGCTGTTAATAACCAATTGCGCGTTAATATACAATAAATGACGCCAACAACAAGCACGCCTAACCCAATAGGGGTGATAGAGAAAAAACCGAATTCGGTTAAATTTGCTCGATTTAACTCACTATTAACCACCAGATTAGGTGCGGTTGCAACCAATGTCATCATGCCACTAATTAAAGCGGCAATACACAGTGGCATCATTAATTTTTTAACATGAATACCCGTATGATTGGCAATACTGATGGCAACAGGAATAAAGATAGCGA
Source organism: Gilliamella sp. B3801 (assembly GCF_026536645.1). Taxonomy (NCBI): domain Bacteria; kingdom Pseudomonadati; phylum Pseudomonadota; class Gammaproteobacteria; order Orbales; family Orbaceae; genus Gilliamella; species Gilliamella sp. B3801. The sequence continues at coordinate 117,677 of NZ_JAFNNR010000004.1, read as the reverse complement.
CAACGCCTGTGGAACTCATTATTGAACCCAGTAACGCCACACCGAGCATAATACAGGTAATAATTCGAACATCATTTTTTCCGGATACCTTAAGAATATATTCGCTCATTTTGAACGAAATGCCAGTACGGACTAAACTTTCACCAATGATAAACAATAATGCAATTAAAATGATATTAGGATCGCTAAAACCCGAAAACGCTTCAGCAGGCGTTAAAATACCCGTGACTGAAATAGCTGTAATGGTTAGCAATGCAATAATATCCATTCTTAATTTGCTGAATGAAAACATTAAAATTGCAATCAATAGCAATAAACAAACAGTAATAAGCGGATAATATTCGATAAAGTAATGAGGCAAAAATGCAGTTAAAGAGGTTAATAAATTTTGCCCGGATGACAAATTTTCCACAAAAAGTCACTCTATGAGAACGATTGGATTTTAACCATAATACCTTGATTTATTGTAATAGGGAATATTTTCCAAAAAAGTTTATTCTCAAAAAAATTAACGAACATTACATTTTTAACATTTTTTGCTTTTTTTTTCATAACCTATTCGCTTTATTAAAACTTAGGTGTAATTTAGTTAACTTAGATTATTTAATCTGTTAATTGTGTCTAGGAGACAGTATGTCATTAAAAAAATCAGTTGCACAAATTATTATCGAAGTCTTAGAGGAAGCTGGTGTTAAACACTGTTATGGTATTGTGGGTGATACACTCAATTACATTACCAGTGCCATTAAAAAAAGTGACATTGAGTGGGTGCATGTTCGACACGAAGAAGTCGGAGCTTTTGCAGCAGGAGCCGAGGCTTATCTGACTAATCAGCTAACTGCATGTGCAGGTTCTTGTGGGCCGGGAAGCTTACATTTTATCAATGGTATTTATGAAGCTCAGCGCAATAAAGCACCTGTTATTCTCTTAGCCAGTCAACTGGTTACCTCACAACAGGGAACAGATTTTCCACAAGAAGTTGATTTTGAGTCTGTTTATAAAAATTGTTCTGTCTTTTGTCGTCAAATTAACGATCCTACTCAAGCAAGACAGATTACGACGGCTGCCGTTCAAGCTGCAATAAATCAACGTGGCGTTGCTGTTCTGGTTATTCCTTATAATATTAGTTTAGAAAAAGTGGAAGATAAAAGTGGGCATAAAATTTATCATCCTAATCCGATCATTCGCCCATCAGATACAGAGCTTGCCCAAATTGCAGAAATCTTAAATAAAAATCAAAAAGTGGCTATTTTTGCCGGACAAGGCGCAAATGGCGCTCATGATGAATTAATCGCACTTGCTGAAAAATTGAAATCGCCCATTGTGCATACATCAAGAGGTAAGGATTTTGTCGAATACAATAACCCTTACAATGTCGGTATGACGGGCATGTTTGGCGTTGAATCAGGATTAACCGCCATTAAAGAGTGTGATGTGCTGCTAATGTTGGGTGCTGATTTTGCATGGTCTCAATTTTACCCAAATGATGCCACCATTATTCAAGTTGATATCGATGCAACTCACCTTGGTCGACGTCATCCAGTGAGTGTAGGTGTTGTTGGCAGTAGTCAACCTACTTTGGCGGCTTTAATCCCTTTAGTTGAAGAAAAACAAGATGCTGCATTTTTAGAAAAATGTCGCCAATTATATATGAAAGCAATGGATAAATTGAACAAAAAAGCCATGCCTTCAAAATCAACGATTCATCCGCAATATTTAACGGAATTAGTTGATAAATATGCTAATGATGATGCTGTTCTATGTGCTGATGTGGGTTCAGCAATGGTTTGGGCTTGTCGACACTTTAATACTAATGGAAAAAGACGCACGGTCATCAGTTTAAAACATGGCACCATGGCTAATGCTATGCCACAAGCTTTAGGCGTACAAAAAGCATTTCCTAACCGACAAGTGATAACGCTATCGGGTGATGGTGGCATTAGTATGCTATTAGGGGATTTACTGACGACTATTCAAGAACAGTTACCGATAAAAATTATTGTATTAAATAACAGCTCTCTCAACTTTGTCGAATTAGAGCAAAAAGTAGAAGGAATTGTGGATCATTATACCGATTTACACAATCCAGACTTTGCTAAAGTGGCTAGTGCAATGGGACTGTTTTCGATTAGAGTAGAAGATTCAGATTTACTTGAAGCAGCGATGCAATCATTTTTAGCACATTCTGGACCTGCCTTATTAGATGTCAAAACAAGTGCTAATGAGCTGGTTATGCCACCGGAAATTCAAGCATCTCAAGTGATGGGAATGGCGCTATATAGCGTCAAAGCATCATTGAGTGGCAAAATGGGGGATGTTGTAAATTTATTAGTGGATAATTTTATTAAAAAATAATGTTAAATTATCTCGATTATTCTGCCGATACATCGGCAGAATAGTTGATGATACATTACCAACTGATTAACAATAATTGCAGAAAGTGATGGTTTAGCTGTTACAAATTTTCTGTATGATACATTCGGTATCATTGACTACATCGGCTAAAGGTTGTTCGATATTAACGGTATAAACATCGCTTTCATCTTGTGATGGTTCTTCTAAAGTATCAAATTGGGATTGTAACATTCCCGTTTTTTGATAATGACCTTGACGTTCAGCTAAACGGTTTGCAATGACCTCAAACCCACCTTTTAAATAAATAAAATGAATATTTTTATTTTCGCCTCGAATAATATCTCGGTATTGTTTTTTTAACGCTGAGCAGATAATAATTGAAATAGGATTAACATTGCTCATGGCAAATACTGCATCACTAATTAAACGAAGCCACGGCATTCTATCTTCATCATCTAGAGGCATACCACTGCGCATTTTTAAAATATTGGCTTTAGGATGTAAAAAATCACCATCTAAAAAAGCGGCATCAAGATCATAAGCCACATGTTTGGCAACAGCTGATTTACCGCTTCCTGATACCCCCATTAATACAAACACCTGTTGAGTTTTTTGTGACACAAAGACCTCTTACCTTTCCGTTTTTTATCAATAATATTCTGAGTATTTTAATGATATTTTCAATATCGAGAACGCGCTTTTGTGATGAAGATCATGAACTATATTATGCCAATCATAAATTTATCACAATCAATTTCAAATTTTACTTAAAAAATAGATTTCGATCACAAAAATAATAATTGCCATTTGCTTTTAAATTCGAAAGAAAATAATCTTTCATTATAGCTTTTGATTTCGAAAGCTTTATTAAAAAAATGAAGAAAGGCAATAAGGGTGATCAAAGATGAACAAATGTCAGCTCTTTATCGAAGATGATCTTCGATTTAACAATGAACAAGAAGCGCTTACTTATATTAGTGAACAACTACAACAAAAAGGGATTGTCAAAAAAAGTCATTTAGAAGCATTGATAGAAAGGGAAAAAATATTTCCAACGGGTATTGCGCTTGATGGTTATGCGGTTGCCATTCCTCATTGTGAAGCAGAGCATGCTATATCGCCGGCTATCTTTATTGTTCGAACACTATCACCTGTTGCGTTTAATCGAGCAGATGAAGACAGTATTGTAGAGGTTTCATTAATCATTTCACTGGTCGTGACTTCACCAGAAGATCAACTCACGCTTTTAAAAGCATTATTTTCAAATTTACAAGATAAAGAGTTCTATCACTTCTTATTAAACGCACAGCAAGATCAGATAGCTGAGCGATTTAATAACGTGATATTTAATTAGAAAGTTGTTTAGGAGGCATTATGAAAAAAAAGATTATTGTTGCGTGTGGTGGTGCAGTTGCAACATCAACTTTGGCTGCAGAAGAGATAAAAGAACTCTGCAAAGAAAATAATATTAAGTTAGATCTTGTTCAGTGTCGTATTAATGAAATTAATACTTTTATTGATGATGTCGATTTGATCTGTACTACAGCCAGAATGGATCAAACTTTTGGTGATATTCCGATTGTACACGGTATGCCTTTTGTTTCGGGGGTAGGGATTGATCAGCTAAAAGATAAAATATTGTCGATTCTAAAAGGATAAGTATATGTTTACCGAAATTATGCAGTACATTTTGGATCTTGGCCCTTCAGTCATGTTGCCGATTGTGATTATTCTCTTTTCATTAGTGTTAAGAATGAAAGTGGGTGATGCCTTAAAAGCTGGTATTCATATAGGCATCGGTTTTGTTGGAATCGGTTTGGTTGTGGGTTTGCTCACAAGTTCAGTTGGACCAGCAGCAAAAGCCATGGCAGAAAGATTTGATATCAGTTTGAATGTTATTGATGTTGGTTGGCCCGGCGCTGCGCCGATGACATGGGCATCACAAATTGCTTTAGTTGCAATTCCCATTGCTATAGCCGTCAATATTGTGATGTTGGTTTCTAAACTCACTCGAGTTGTTAATGTTGATATTTGGAATATTTGGCATATGACCTTTACTGGTGCACTGGTTTATATCGCATCGGGATCCTACTGGTTAGGTATCGCAGGTGTGATTGTCCATGCCATTATTGCTTATAAGCTAGGGGATTGGTTTGCCAAAGATACTAAAGAGTTTTTTGAACTTGAAGGCATTGCTGTTCCGCATGGCACATCTGCTTATTGTGGACCAATTGCGGTATTTGTTGATGCTGTGATTGAGAAAATACCTGTTATTAATAAGATTAACTTTAACGCCGTTGACATGCAAAAAAGATTTGGCGCGTTTGGCGAACCGGTCACTGTTGGATTATTTATGGGGATCTTGTTAGGAATATTAGCCGGATATGGCGTTAAAGAGACATTACAACTTGCTATTCAAACAGCCGCAGTCATGTTATTGATGCCACGCGTAATTAAACCGATTATGGATGGCTTAACACCAATATCTAAACAGGCACGTAAACATTTACAATCTAAATTTGGTGGGCAAGATTTTCTTATCGGTTTAGATCCTGCTCTATTATTAGGACATTCAACCGTTGTTTCGGCTAGTTTAATTTTTATTCCTTTAAGTATTTTTATCGCCATTATATTACCAGGTAATGAGGTCTTACCCTTTGGGGATTTAGCAACGATTGGCTTCTTCATTGCGATGGGGGTAGCGATTCACCAAGGTAATTTATTTAGAATTATTCTTTCCGGTTCCATCATCATTGCTATCACGTTATGGATTGCTACACAAATGATTCCGCTTACGACCCAATTAGCCCTCAATGCAGGTACGATCAATTCCGATACCGGTATTTCAGTCGGTGCTATGGATCAAGGTGGATCGCCTATTACTTATATCATGGTTCAACTAGTCAATTTGAAACAACCTATTGGATTTATCACTATTGGAATTTTCTATCTTTTCTGCCTATTTTTAACATGGAAACGGGCTCGAAAATATCAAGTTACAACTGGGCAAAATTAAGTAAATAGAGGTGATAAACACAAAGCAATAAATTATTGGAATGAAGTTGATTTCTATGCTTTCACTGAAATGTCAGTGAAAGCATGCATTAACAAAATTGATTATTTAAAAAGGAACATAAAATGAAAGTGATTCTAGTCAATGAAGGAGGTACGTTATCTATAAAGGATATTCCAGTACCCAAAATAATCTCACCGGATCAGATTTTAGTTAAAGTCGCTTATTCGGGATTGTGTGGCTCGGATATACCTCGAATATTTCATCATGGCGCACATTTTTACCCTATTACACTGGGGCATGAATTTAGTGGTGTTGTGACAGAATTAGGTAGCGGTGTGACCGAATTTGAAATAGGTGATTTAATCTCATGTGCCCCTTTATTGCCATGTTTTGCTTGTGATGAGTGTAAAAAACATTATTACTCACTTTGTAAGCACTATACCTTTGTTGGCTCAAGAATAACGGGGGGATTTGCTGAGTACATTTTATTAAATAAAAAAAATGCCTTTAAATTGCCAAAAGGCGTTACACCACTTCAAGGGGCTTTTTTCGAACCAATGACAGTGGGAATGCATGCCATTTTATTAGCTGGTGGTTGCCAAGATAAAAACGTGGTCATTGTAGGCGGCGGTACAATTGGATTGCTTGCTATGCAATGCGCAAAAGCAATGGGTGCCAACACGGTAACTGTTCTTGATATTAATGACGATCGCCTTCTGCTAGCTAAACGCTTAGGCGCAGATCAGGTCTATAACTCAAAAGACCTTACAGCAGATGAAATTTATCAAGCATTATCAATCAATCGGTTTGATCAGTTGGTATTAGAAACGGCTGGATCACCGATTACCGTTAAACTCGCCATTGAGATTGCTGGCCCACGAGCTCAAATTGGTTTGGTTGGCACTTTACATAATGATCTGACGCTTTCAGAAAAAATATTTGGTTTAATTCTACGAAAAGAACTACAAATTTTAGGTAGTTGGATGAATTATTCTGCGCCATGGCCAGGCAAAGAGTGGCAACTGGTAAGCCAATTTTTTGTAGAAGGAAAAATAAAACTGGATGAACTGGTTGCCGGTATGGGTGATTTTGATTCGTTTATTGAGCAAGTTACCAGTTTAAATGGGCGAGCCATGAATGGAAAAATATTGCTCAACTGCAATTAACTATTGATTAACGTCAATCATTGAAAATGAAAACTTATCTTTTGATTTTGTTTGTTATACACTGCTGAAAAGATTTCGAAAAAGGAAATATTATGAACGCAAGTGAAAGACGCCAACAAATTATAGATATTCTTAATATGAAAGGTACCGTATTGGTCAGTGATCTGTCAGAACAGTATGGTGTTTCTGAAGTGACTATTAGAACAGACCTTAGATTATTAGAAAAACAAGGCGTGCTAAGCCGATTTCATGGTGGTGCAACCAAAATTATTGACAATGATGACATCAAATCATTTAAAGAATTGCAATTAGAAGAACGTTATCAGCGATTTATTGAAGCTAAAAAACGCATTGCAATTGAAGCAGTTAAACATGTTAAAGAAGGCGATATTATTATTTTAGATAGTGGTAGCACCACGATGTTGATAGCTGAAGAACTGGTTAAATTAAAGCATATCACTGTCATTACCAATAGTCTTACCTCTGCTTTTATTCTCTCCGACAATAGTGACATTATGTTATTTATATGTGGTGGAACACTCAGACACAAGACTCGCTCTTTTCATGGAAAAATTGCTGAGCAATCGTTAGACGGTATCTCTGCTGATATTTTATTTGTCGGCGCAGATGGAATCGATGCAAAACGAGGAATAACAACGTTTAATGAAGGTTACACCATTAGTAGTATTATGGCAAATGCCGCTAAAAAAGTCGTCGCAGTTTTAGATTCATCTAAATTTGGACGCAATGGAATCAACATCGTGTTACCGCTCAATAAATTAGACACTATCATTACGGATTCGGGTATTAATGATAGGTGTCGACAAGAATTTGAGCAGCAAGGCGTCAATTTAATAGCGGTTTAAGATATTGTTCTGGTCATGGTGTACATTTTTAAGACAATTGAGTGGAGCGAAAAACGTTATTTTCATCAATACGGTTTAAGTCTTTTTTAACCAGTTGAAAATAGGTGTTAGTTTAAAGATTTCGGTTGCTCAATGGTTATTTCTCACAAAGCATTAACATGTAGGTGAGAATATGATATTAACGATTACAATGAATCCTTCAGTGGATATCGCATACCCCTTAAATAAATTAATTATTGATGATATTAATCGGGTATCGAATGTAAAAAAGACAGCTGGTGGTAAAGGGCTTAACGTGACCCGAGGTATAAAATTTTCTGGTATACCTGTTTTAGCCTCTGGCATTATTGGTGGAACAACTGGTGAATACATTAAAAAGCAGTTAGATAAAGATAACATTGCTTATTGCTTTTATACAACTAAACAGGAGTCAAGAAACTGCATTGCTATTTTGCATGAAGGCAATCAAACCGAAATTTTAGAGTCAGGCCCAGAGTTGGATAATAATGATGTTGAACAATTTCTGAACCATTATGAAACCATGCTTGAGCAAGCCAAAATCATTACAATATCGGGGTCATTGCCTCAAGGTTTTCCCATCGATTTTTATGTTAAATTAATTGAACAAGCTGAAAAACGTCAAATTCCGGTGTTGTTAGATTCATCAGGCAAAATGCTCTATGCAACACTGATTTCAAAACACAAACCTTATTTAATCAAGCCAAATAAAGAAGAATTACAACAAATCATTGAGATGAAGATTGATGCGGATGATACCCATTCATTAATCCAGGCACTCAACCATCCGCTATTAAGTGACATTCCGATTATTGTTATCTCATTAGGGAAAAATGGAGCGTTTGCGCGTTGCCATCATCAATGTTATCAAGCCTCAATTCCCCAAATTAAGGTCATTAATCCGGTGGGTTCAGGAGATATTACTTTAGCTGGGCTGGCAGTCAGCTTGCATGAAAATGAATCGATTGAAGTGATGTTAGCTCGAGCTATGACGATGGGAATGCTCAATGCCATGGAATCACAGACAGGGTTTGTGAATATGCGTCATTACGACCACTATTATCAACAAGTGAAAATTACAAAAATTATCTAAAAATATAAGGTTAATTAGGAGTGACTTATGTATCTTATTTCTAGTCAAGAGATGTTAAAAAAAGCACAACGTGAAAAATATGCCGTACCTGCGTTTAATATACACAATCTGGAAACCATTCAAGTTGTGGTTGATACAGCCAAAAAAATGGAATCACCGGTTATACTCGCAGCAACACCGTCAACTTATCAATATGCAGGCACACCCTACTTAATTAATATTTGCAAAACCGCAGCACAAATGCTGCGCTTTCCTTTTGCGTTACATTTGGATCACCACGAAAACATCAGTGATATTAAAGAAAAAATTGAAGCGGGTATTCGCTCGATTATGATTGATGCGTCACATCATCCCTATGAAGAAAATATTGAAATTGTGAAAAAAATGGTTGAATTTAGTCATCAATATAATGCAAGTGTTGAAGCCGAATTAGGCAGGCTTGGTGGGCAAGAAGATGATTTAATTGTTGAAGATAAAGAGAGTGCATTTACAGATCCGGATGCCGCCAAAGCGTATGTCGAGCGCACAGGTATCGATTCGCTGGCTGTTGCCATTGGTTCAGCTCATGGGCTCTATAAAGGTGAACCTAAACTTGATTTTGAACGATTAGCTAAAATACGCGATAAAGTTGATATTCCACTGGTATTACATGGCGCATCGGGTATCCCTGAAGTGATGGTAAAAAAATCGATTTCCTTAGGCATTTGTAAAGTGAATGTGGCAACGGAATTAAAAATTGCTTTTTCAGATGCGTTAAAGCTAGATTTTAATCATCACCCTGATGCTAACGATCCAAGACATTATATGCAACCAGCTAAATTAGCTATGGCGAAAATTGTGGAAGAAAAAATTCGCATTTGTGGAAGTGCAGGAAAATTATAATAGAAAAGTATGGGTAATTAACTTGAAATGAGCGTTAATTTATTACACTGGCAGTCACTTACTGTCAGTTATTAATGGGGGTATGTATTGTCACTAAAAAGTGATTTTCATAGTTATAATGGTGAACTCATTTTATTTTTACGAAATGAGTGACTCACGGCTAACATCAAAATACATCGTTAGGTTTTAAGATTTGATAGAGTGTGCTTAAGTGACTTTTTAAGCACACGATCGACAAAATTAATGTTATTGGATGAGATGATTCAGCACTTGTTTAAACGTTGAAAATGAACAAAATCCATTAGCATTAATAGGACAATTTTCCATTTCTAATACGACTTTATGAGGTGGGTTTTGACGGTTTAATTGTACTAAGTCACGGATCTGGTCGGTGGATTGATAAAAATATTCAATTTTCATCAATGCTTCGCCATTGTGATTATTACGCCATTTTTGAAAGACAATTTTCCCACCAATAGGGGTGGTTTCAAACTGCTCTGGTAACGTGTAATGCTTAATTTTAATTGTTGAAAGTAGGGAGGCTACATTGGAATCATGTCCCACTAACAGCGTAAATTTAGGATGTACTTCATTTTCTGAAAAAGCGTGATTAATATAATTAACTAATTTTGCTGACACTTGTTTTGCCACAACGGGCGATCCAAATAAAACGCTATTGTAGTGCTCTTTGATCGCAACTAACTGTTCAAATTGTTGCTTATCTTTTATTTGCCCCCAAGCAATATCATGTAAAGGCGAGCCTTCATAATATTGTAAGATAAAAGCATCAGCAATAGAGGTTCCAGTACGAAGAGCGCCTGTTATGCCAGGTTCTTTGCCTTTTTCAATAATAAGCTCGGTGGGTAAATGCGCAAAATCACACTGTTTATGTGTAATACAATTGGTTGAATTAGGGTAATTTAGGATAGTCGACATGTCTTGATACGCTTTACCCAGTTTTTCATTCAGCCCTTCAATGCCTTTGGTATCGGCAGTTTGGTTAATTGAATTAATTGCAGCTTGTTTAAAGGCTGAACTATTATCATCAATGACAGGAAAAAATAGCGGATCCATGCTGCCAAGCTTTTCTTTATGGATAATTGGCACAAGACAACCCGGAAAAGCACCAACTGCAAAAAACTGTCCGGTGGCAATTGTGCGTTGCAAACTATTGGTATAAATATAAACATCATGGTCGTTTGGACAACGATCTTGATTTAATAATTTGTTATCGACTAACCATTCACTGAAATAGTGACCAAAATAGCTTTCTAATGCTCCACCACGAGTCGTTAAATAACTCGCTGGGGTATCCCATTGCGGCCATTGATTGGGCGTGACTTTACCCAACGTACTATTAGGGCTAGCTAATGGTGCTCGCAAACCATGGCGACTAAAAACAACAACTTGTTCTAATGTAAAATCGTTCACTGTTTCTATAGCTGGTACATTGAAAGATAAAACAGTTGTTAATGCTATGATTCCCTTTAATATTATCTTTTTCATCTGATCTCCTAATTTGCTTAAATCAAAACTCAACTGCTATTAATGATGAGTTATTATTCAGGCATTTTCCATATTTATTAAACTTGTTTGGGGTGAGTGATATATTGTTCGTTGAATTGATTAGATTGATAAACGATATTGCCTTTGACTAAAGTTGCAATCAATTGATTTTGTTCGGTAAGAACAACCAAATTAGCGATTTTATCTGGCGCAATGCTACCCAATGTGTTGTCTATGCCTAATGCTTTGGCTGGGTAATAACTACCATGTAGCCAAGCCTTATCAAAAGAAGTATTAGTAAAGTTTGCCAAATTATTAACTGCACAATCAAGAGTTAATGTGCTACCTGCCAAGTTTCCATCATCGGTGCGAACAACATTATCTTTCATATGCACTCGCAACTGACCTAAATAATAGTCACCATTAGGCATACCCGTTGCGCGCATAGCATCGGTGATTAAAAGTAAATTTTCACCACAACACTTATGGGCAATTGCAACTGCGGCAGGGTGTACATGGTGACCATCAACAATGATTTCGGTTTGGCAATGATCTATGCTGAGAGCTGCACCAACAACACCTGGGTTACGATGATGTAATCCTGACATGCCATTATAGCAATGCACTACACCACTTGCGCCTGCTAAAAGTGCGGCTTTTGTTGTTTGATAATCTGCATTGGTATGCCCAATCATGACCCGAATATTTTGATGACGTAACCATTTGATAATGGCTAAAGCATTGGGATACTCGGGCGCTAAAGCGATACACTTTAATGTTCCTTCGGCTAAGGTTAGCCATTTTTCAATTGTAGCGCGATCGGGGGCTTGCAGTAATGCTTCTGGGTGGGCACCTTTATGAATAGCATTAAAAAAAGGGCCTTCCAGATAAGAACCTAACAAAGTTGCGCCTGTTACGCCTTGCTGAATGCTGTTTTTAACTTGTCGTAGTGCGGCTTCGATTTTGTCATGGCTTTCTGTCACCGTCGTTGCCAAAAAAGCACCTACCCCATGTTGGGCTAAAAAATTGCTCATGGTATTGAGTGATTCATGGGTCGCATCCATGGTATCGGCGCCCATGACACCATGAATATGCGTATCAATCAGTGCTGGTAATAGTTTGATTTGATTAGGACACGGTTTATCACTCGGTGTGATATCCGTGATGATTCCGTTTTGAATGGTGACAATGACATTATCAAGCCAGCCAACCGGTGTTAACACTTGTTTGGCGTGGATTTGCTTAAATTCCATCAGAACACTCCTCATTTTTAGGTGATTTTTTTTGGTGCTCGTGCCATAAGCTCGTTATCGCTCTTTGCCCATTTTCAATGGTTTCTTGACGAATTGTTGCTAAGTCCAGATCCTCTCGCTGTAATAATATTTCAAGTAATAATGGCAGATTAGTCCCACTTATCACTTCAATATTATTATATTGATAACTCAACATGGCGGCTAGTCGAAAAGGCGAACCACCAACAATATCTGTCAAACATATCACACCTTGACCACGATCACACTGTTTTAATGCCGTATTTAACTGTTCTGCTAATTGTTCGCTACTCATGCCATCAGGAAAATTAACGGCATTAAATTGTGTTTGTTCACCAATGATTTGTGTTGCCGCTTCAAAAAGTCCGGTAGCAAAGCTACCATGACCTGTTAATATTACGCCTAACATAAATTTCCTCTATAAAATTCCCACTAATTTGCCGACCACACCAATAATCACCGTTAACCCAATTAATTTAACGGGTGAAAAATTACGTTTCATCAAGTAATAAATAGTTAATGTAAATCCAAGCGGTAACAAATTCGGCATGAGTTTATCGAGCACATCCGCTTGTAACGCAATATGCGCTTGACCCGCATTAATTTCTAACGGCGTTGAAAAATGCACGTAAGAGGCAACCAGTGCACCAATAACGGTCATACCGACAATGGAGGCTGCGTGTGAAATACGCTTAGTATGGGATTTTAATAAAGGTAACGCACTGGTGCCTGCATGATAACCGTAATGAGCAAGTCCAAAACGTAGACCGAAATGGACTAAATTGAACATTAACAAGAAAATGATCGGACCAAACAGACTTCCTTCTAAAGCTAATGAGGCGCCAATCCCTGCGCAGATTGGTAATAAGGTGAGCCAAAATAGCGCATCACCGATTCCGCCTAATGGCCCCATTAAGGCAACTTTTACCGCCCGAATAGTCGATATGTTTTCTTTTCCTTTTTCCATGGCTAAGACTAATCCAGATAAAAAGGTCGCATCGAAAGGATGAACATTGATAAATTCCATATGCATGTGCATAGAATTTTTTAGATCATCCTTATTTTTATGAATTTTACGCAATGCAGGTAATACGGTAAAAAGCCAACCGCCAGCTTGCATCCGTTCATAATTAAATGATGCTTGCAACGCCAATGAGCGAAATGCCATTCGGTTTATATCACCTTTAGTTAGTGTGACATCTTGGCTTTGGTCGGTAAACGTATCTGCCGAGACTTTACTTGTGGCGAGTGCTTGTGCCATACGTTTTTCTTCTTTATCTGCCATTTTTTGGTCATGATCATCATTAAATTCCATCTTCTACCTCCACTGAAGTTGCGCTTACAGACTTGTTACTGTCATTGTTATCACGGCTATAATTATAGAAATCAATCATTGCAATGGCTAAAGCACCTAACGCAATGGCTAAAATAGGTAAATTAAGATAGGTCACCCCCAGAAAACCTAAAATAAAGTAAGCAACATACGTTTTCTTCATCATAATTTTCATTAGCATTGCAAAACCAATTGCTGGCATCATTCCGCCCGCGACACTAAGCCCATCTAATAACCATTTAGGTGATTTTTCAACTAACGCGGTTGCTGCATCAGCACCAAAATAGATAGGTAAAAATGCGACAATGAAATAGAAACAAAATAGAATTATCATCCCCAGATAGTTCACCCACTCAATACCTTTAAAATTGAGCTGATCAACATAGCGATCACATTTGTGCATCATTGGCGAATAGAATGTAAATAAAAGGGTAATACAACCTTGTACCGCTATGGCAAAGGGAACCGCTATCCCAATGGCAACTTTAGGCTCGGTGTGTGTTAAAATTGCAAAACTGGTACCAATCACGCCACCTATAACAACATTTGGAGGTTGTGCGCCGGCGAGTGGAACCATGCCCATCCAGACCAGTTCTAATGAACCACCCACATATAACCCTGTTTTTACATCACCCAAAATCAATCCAACTAACGGTCCAATTACGATTGGTCTGTGTAAATGCGTAAGTCCGTCAAATAAGTCTACGCCAGCAATACCGGCTAGTAGTCCTATCAATAAAGCATCCATTAACATAATTTGCCCCTCTTGCTATGATGATAGATTGAGTAAATCTGCTATTTTTTCGCCAGATTCGTCCGGTACACGGCGAACTTCGCAAGTGACGCCTAACTTTTCCAGCTCTTTAAAAGCAGCGATATCATTGTCATCAACGGATACCGTTTTATGGATCTGTTTTTTTCCTTCAGAAAAGTGCATATTACCAACATTGACAAATTTAATGGGTACGCCACCCTTAACTAGAGTTAGAACATCTTGAGGTGTTTTACAAACAATAAAGATTTTTTGACGTTCAGCTGCTTTGCCAATAATGTCGATAGTTTTTTGCAAGGTGAAATAACGCGTTTGAATTCCTTCTGCAATAACCATATCCATCAGATTTTGTTGTACCGGATCTTGCGCAGCGCTGTCATTGGCAACTAATAAAAGATTAGCGCCAAGCGCATTCACCCAAGTCACACCGACTTGACCATGAACTAAGCGGTTATCAATACGTGTCATAAGAATATTGGGAGTACTCATATTTTTATATCCTTTTATTTAAAGGTTTAATCGGATTGATGACTTAAATTTGATGAAATGGATAAATCGTCACACCTTTTACAACTCGATTCACTTCACCGGTAGGACAAGGATTGTCAGGGGGTAATCCAACACTCAGTGATTTTTCAAACGCTAACATTTGAGCAAAAACTAAGTAAGGAAAAATCAACCAACAATCGGAAAGATGACAATCAACCGACAATATTTGTTTATGCGTGCTCTGCTGACCGCTCAAAGCAAGTACATCTGTTGCGATACGATCGTGTTCTAACTCATTAAATAAATCGATATCGTATTGGTGGATATAAGCATCGTTAGAAAAGAAACATACCACTAAACTTTTTTCATTAATCATAAATTTAGGGCCATGGCGTAAACCTAATATTGAATCAAATCGGGTTGCAATTTTACCGGCAGTGAGTTCTAAAATTTTTAATGCGGCTTCTTGAGCGGTGCCAGTGAAGCAACTACTACCAACATAAATTACTCGTTCATGATTTTTTTTGGCTAATTGTTTTGTGATGGTTTGCCAATTTAAAAGTTGGTGCTCACAAATAGTGGCAATTTTCATGACTGCATCATTTGCATCATGAGTATCGATACCGCCTAAAAGCAGCAGTGTGGCTAATATCATGCTACTAATACTCGATGTCATCGCAAACCCAAGATCATGCGTTCCTTCTGGCAGGACTAATTGCAATATACGCTGAGCATTATTTTTTTGGTTAGCATAATCGGTTAATGCACAATTGGGATTACAGGTTAAAAATAGGTGATAGCAATCTGAAACGATTTGATCGGCTAATTTTACGGTTGCAACGCTTTCAGGGCTGTTGCCAGAACGAGCAAACGAGACAATTAATGTTTTTTTATGGGCAGATAAATATTGTAATGGATCAGCAACAATTTCAGTAGTGCCATAAGCATAAACATTGCGTTTAGTCTGTTCTCTTAGCCATGGTGCAAGGGCGACACCGCCAAAAGCGGAAGATCCTGCACCGGTAAGGATAATAACTAAATTCGGATCAGCCAGTAAGGGGGTTAGAAAGGTTTCTATTTGAGGTTGTCTTTGGGAAAGTAATTGAAGCAAATCACGCCAAATTTTAGGTTGTTGACAAATTTCTTTAGCTGTATGAATTGCGCCGTGTTGTTCTAACCACTCTTTCGAATAATTTAAGTATTGTTGCATAATTGTGATCCTGTTCGTTAAGTCATAAAAATAAAAAAAGAGAAAAGTTTATAGATTGGCAATAACCACATTAATGCCTAATGTGTGTAATTGCGTTAAATATTCTTTTGGAATATTTGAATCTGTAATCAGCGTTTCAATAGGATTGATTTTTTCAATCATACAAAAGCTTTTACGTCCAAATTTACTTGAATCCGTTATCGCAATGATTTGACCTGAAACTTGACACATGACTCGATTAACCGATGCTTCGCCAAAATTGGGGGTTGTGATACCTGCGCTAAGGTCAAAGCCATCAACACCTAAAAAAAGTTTATTAAAATGATACATTTTAAGTTGTTGTTCTACGGTTGGTCCCGAAATAGAAAAGGCTTTTTTTCGAATATTACCGCCAGCAATGATGACTTCAATGTCAGTATTGATTGATAAATCGTAGGCAATATTAATTGCATTGGTAAAAACAATGAGATTTTGTTTTTCACGCAGATAAGGCACCATGGCTGCAGTTGTTGATCCTGAATCGAGAATAATGCGATCACCATCTTTAACCATTTCTGCCGCTTTTTGGGCTATCTTATTTTTAATGGTAGAGTTAATACGACTTTTATCTTGTAAAGGTCTATCAAAAGCGAAAGCTTTATTTAGCATAGCACCGCCATAGGAACGCAATACACAACCTTTTTGTTCTAAATGGCGAAGATCATTACGAATGGTGACAGTTGAAACTTTAAAAAGCTTACTTAATTTATTGACTGAAACGGTATTTTCTTTACCAAGTAAATAAATAATTTTTTCTCGACGTTGCAATGTATTCATTATTAAATCATTCATAACATAATTACTTGTTTTGCTTTCATTCTGTTATTCAATTTAAACATATGCAAAGGATCGAAAAATGATAGGTGAGTCACAAAACCGATTTTGGTTGTAAAAACGTGAAAACCTTTTCATTTGAAAGGAAGTGAAAGAAAGGGTAAGGGGAGTAATAATAACTTAAAAATAATATTGTATTGTTATTCAGTTGATTAGCAAACTTGAATGGATAATAAAAAATACTTAAATCATCAAAAAAATAACGTGTATTTCGTTTAATGAAGTGATGAAGATCACAAATTGGATAATTTGACCGAAATATTTAGAAATTTTATCAATAAAAAAGAAATGACGTTGAGTCCAAAGTTTAATACAGTGAAAGTCGTTATTGAAACCCAATGAGAGTTTCAATAACTTTATTAACGATTTAGCTTACGTCGGTTTTGGGTTGTGCAATGGATTTTTGCGTTCGTTCAAAAACGATCATCACCACAAACGCAATGACAGTTAAATAAATAATGAAAATGCCATAGGTAGATAGCATATCAATCAGTGAACGTCCTCGCATGGCGATATCTCGGAAGAATCGAAATAGCCAGACTAAAGGAAATGCATGACTAACATAGTAAGTCCAAAGTGGCATAATCCCGACCGCCATGGTTGATCCACCCATAATAAATCCTGGTGGCACTAAGAAAATCATTTTGCTTGCACCTTCACCTGGATTATTGGTTTTCCAGGAAAGTAAAAAACCTAACCAACCAAATGCAAGTCCGGTCATGAAAATGCTTGGTATAAAAATAAAATAGTTACCATCAAAACGTAATTGTCCAAAGATCACTAATACGGCGGTTATTAATGTTAATCCGGTCGTATAAAATAATGCATAAGGGACTGTTCTTGCTAATAGTGCAACAAAGCCTCTTTCTAAAACTGTATTCCACATGCCAGTGACTTTTAAACGACCGACAATCATTAAAGAAGTTAATCCATACGTCAGTGACGAAAAGAAGTAAACAAAATAGATAATTGTCGATATAGTGGAAGAGCTAGCTGGATTGAACATATATCGCGTTTTAAGTTGCATTGGCGATAAGGTGGCTTCTGTCCCTTCATGTCCTAAACCTAATGCAGACACTTTACCAACGCTAAGTTCAGCCCCTAACTCAGGAATATATTCATTTAAGCTTTGTAACACTTTGGCATTTTGTGCATCATTGGTATCATCGGCAAAATACCCTAAACGAACAGTTTGGTCACCTTTTTTAAGACTTTTCTCTAATCCTTTAGGAATATAAAGTACCCCTAAATTGCGATCGTGCGAAACTAAAGTGATAGGATTCACTGGTGATCGGATGACTTCGGATACTTCGATATAAGGCGAAGTATTGACTTTACTGATTAATTCCGTTGAATAATGTGAACCATCAAGATCAATAACCGCAATCTTACCTTCAAAAACGGCACCATGACTTAACACAATGGAAAAGATTAGCGCAACAATGGCTGCTAATCCTATTGCAACTTTATAATATGGAATGAAGTGACCTGACAACATTGCGTCAAGTTCTTCAAGCATAGATTTAATGATGTTTTGCATCATTGATCAACCTCGATTGTCATACCGGTTAAAAGTTTTGGAATAGATTCCATATATATTCTGACCTGATAAGAGGTTAAATCAGCTTGACCACGTTCACGTGTCATACGTAAATCCGCAAAAGAAGGTGCTGCGGTTGCAAAACGAACTTTACCTTTTATCTCTTTATCAAGCGCGATGACATTGGCTTTAACCGTTGTGCCCGGTTGGTAGTCATTAACCATTTTTTCGTTTACATAAATATCAATGTATTTACGATCGGTCTCTAATAACACTGCTGGTGCGCCTGTCGGAGCTAATTCACCATCTTCGAACATGATTTTTAATACTTTGCCATCTTCAGGTGCCGTTAATGTTAATCGTTGATAATTGATATGTAGTTGTTTTAAGTCTGCTTCAGCTTGTGCAAGTTGTGCTTGGAGCTGAGCTAACTGATTTTGTCGGTTTTGAAGTTTTTGTCGGGCAATAGCAACAGATTGTATTGTCATACCTGTTGCATTTCGAGTTTGCTCAAATTGATTAATTTGTTCGGGTGTTGCACCAATCATTAAGGTGGATAATTGGCTTTGAATCTGAACAACTTGCATTTTCGCAACCGTAAAGGCATTACGGGCGGTATCAAGTTGCGATTGCGAGTTTCCCCCTGTTTTACGTAATTGGGTTTGACGATCAAACTCCATTTGAGCTAAATTTTGAGCTGATTTAGCGGCTTCTAAATTTGCTTTCACTTCTTCAATTTTACGCCAAGTGGATAATTCGGTTAAATTTGTTTCGTTTTCGGTGATCGCAATGGCAGCTTGTTCTTGAGCAACTGCCGCTTTTTGGCTGTCAACCTGCGCTTGTAGACGATCGATAGCTAACTTAGTATCGACATCTTCTAATTGCATTAACGGATCCCCTTTTTTTACAAATTGTGATTCTTCGACAAATCGTTTGATGACTTTTCCGCTCACATTTTGAAAAGCAATATTAATCTCATCTGCGGTTAATACGCCAGATTTAATGCTTTTAGCCACGGTGACGGCATCATTTCGAGAACCTAAAAAGATTAAAAAAGAGGCAACTGTTAGGATAATTAAAAATATAACAGGGATTTTGATATTTTTTTTCATATATAGCTTATTTTCCATTTAATTAGTCAGCTAAGTATTTAGATAAATAAAATAGACTTTAAGTAAGCTCAAAGTCAGTTATTTTCGTAAAAGTTTACGTAACATCAATATTAAAGACTCTTGTTCTTGCGAGTTTAAAACTTCGGCAAAAGCACGAATCGATTTTAGGTGATTGGGTAATGCTTCTTGAATTAATTTTTCGCCAACTTCAGTCAATGAGATAAGTCGAGAGCGACCATCTTCACCACTTTTAGACATGGTGATTAATGGTGGAGTTGCAGCTAGCATTCGCTTAACCATAACTGACACGGTAGCAGGGGTAACACCTATGCGTAATGCCAAATCACTGGCACAGGTTTCACCTTCCGAAAAGAGTGACATTAATAATGCGAATTTACCTTCTGAAACATCATAATCTTTAGTCAGTTGTGCGTAAATGTTTGAACGGATTAAGTCAGCCGTGGTGATCAAGCTTAAGACCAGATCAACGCCTGAAACATCAACAATATCATCATTAAATCTTTGTGCTCGTGCTAACGTTTCACGAGACGGAAGCTTTCTTGACTTGTAATTCAATTATCATTACTCAATTTATTTAGTCGGCTAATTATACTATTTAAATTTTGATTAGCAACATTATTTAACCAAGGGTGATTGGATATTAAAGGTTAAAGCCTATCAGGGGAGGGATCCTAAATTTAATTGACGTTAAATATTTTATAATGCTTTGTTTTAAAAATAGTTATCCTTATTACTACTAAAGTGGTAATCCTTGAGGATAATTATAATCTGAGCAAAGTAACATAAAATGGAGCACAGCTATAAATTAAATAATTGAATTAAAATAAAATTGGAGCTTTATTATGAGTAAAACCAATCTCGTTATCATCGGTAATGGGATGGTTGGACATCGTTTTATTGAAGAAGTTATCGATAAAATGCAGTCTGATCTGTTCAATATTACCATCTTTTGTGAAGAACCTCGCCTTGCTTATGACCGTGTTCACCTTTCTTCCTATTTTTCTGACCACACTGCTGAAGCGCTTTCTTTAGTTCGTGAAGGGCTATATGAAGAAAATAACATTCAAGTATTACTGAATGAGCGGGCAATATTAATTAATCGTCAACGTAAAGAAGTTCACTCACACACAGGGCGAATTGTTCACTATGATAAATTGATTATTGCTACCGGATCTTATGCGTGGGTACCACCTATTAAAGGTTCAGATGGTGCAGATTGTTTTGTTTACCGAACCATTGAAGATCTTGATGCCATTCGTGAATGCGCAAAACAGTGTAAATCAGGTGCTGTTGTCGGTGGGGGGTTGTTAGGGCTTGAAGCTGCCGGTGCGCTGAAAAACTTAGGAATACAAACGCATGTCGTCGAATTTGCGCCAGTATTGATGGCTGAACAACTTGATGCCATGGGGGGTGATCAGTTACGCCGAAAAATTGAAGAGATGGGCGTTGGAGTTCATACCAGTAAAAATACCCAAGAAATTATTCATACGCCGTTAGGTAAGAAGATGCAATTTGCTGATGGTTCGTCGCTGGAAGTTGATTTTATCGTATTTTCAACAGGTATTCGCCCGAATGATCAACTTGCTAAAGCATGTCAACTTGAGATTGGTCAACGTGGTGGCATTGTGGTGAATAACCATTGTCAGACATCTGATCCTGATATTTACGCTATTGGTGAGTGTGCGTGTTGGCAAGGTAAAGTATTTGGTTTGGTTGCACCAGGCTATAAGATGGCACAAGTTGCCTTAGCGCACTTAATGGGTGAGCCAATGCAATTTGAAGGCGCTGATATGAGCGCTAAATTAAAGTTAATGGGCGTTGATGTCGGTAGTATAGGGGATGCCAAAGGAAAAACACCCGCTAGCCGTAGCTATGTCTATTTAGATGAAAATGTACCGGTTTATAAAAAATTGGTCGTTTCGTCAGATAATAAAAAATTATTAGGCGCTGTATTGGTGGGTGATACGGCTGATTACAGTAATTTATTACAATTGATGTTAAATGAGATGGATCTTCCTGAGCATCCGGACACCTTAATTTTACCAGCTCATGCTGGGGCTAAACCCACAATGGGCGTCGAAGCTTTACCGGATACTGCACAAATTTGCTCATGTTTCGATGTGACAAAAGCAAAAATCATTAATGCGATTCACGCAGGTTGTCATACTGTAGCGGCAATCAAGGCAGAAACCAAAGCCGGTACAGGTTGTGGTGGTTGTATTCCATTGGTGACTCAGCTCTTAAACTCAGAATTAGCTAAACAAGGTATTGAAGTCAGCCATGCTTTATGTGAACATTTTAAATATTCACGCCAAGAATTATATCATTTAATTCGTGTTGAAGGACTAACTTCATTTAATGAAGTGATCAAAAAGCATGGTACGGGTTATGGATGTGAGGTGTGTAAACCGACGATCGCCTCTTTATTAGCTTCATGTTGGAACGATTATATTCTCAAACAAGATTTAGTTCCGTTGCAAGATAGTAACGATATCTTTCTTGGTAATATCCAAAAAAATGGAACATATTCGGTTATTCCGCGTAGTGCCGGAGGTGAAATTACACCAGAAGGCTTGATTGCGGTGGGGCAAATTGCTAAAAAATATCAACTTTATTCAAAAATTACTGGCTCTCAACGTATCGGTCTTTTCGGTGCGCAAAAAGATGATCTACCCGCTATTTGGAAAGAGTTAATTGATGCCGGCTTTGAGAGTGGTTATGCGTATGCAAAAGCCTTACGAATGGCAAAAACCTGTGTGGGGAGTACGTGGTGTCGTTTTGGTGTTGGGGATAGTGTTGGTCTGGGTGTTGAACTGGAAAATCGTTATAAAGGGATTCGGGCTCCACATAAATTCAAATTAGGTGTATCGGGTTGTACACGTGAATGTGCGGAAGCACAAAGTAAAGATATTGGCGTTATTGCAACTGAAAAAGGTTGGAATCTTTACGTATGTGGTAATGGCGGGATGAAACCTCGTCATGCTGATTTGCTTGCTGCTGATCTCGATAGACAGACATTAATTCAATATCTTGATCGCTTTATTATGTTTTATATCCGTACCGCTGATAAATTACAACGCACTTCGGTATGGCTTGAAAATCTGGAAGGCGGGATTGACTATTTGCGTAGTGTAATTATCGACAATAAGTTAGGTATTAATGATGAGCTGGAAAGTGAAATGACTCGTCTACGTAAATTGGTGGTGTGTGAGTGGAAAGAAACGGTTGAACATCCTGAAAACCAACAACGATTTACTCACTTTATTAACAGTAATTTGCGTGATGAAAATGTCAAATTTATTCCTGAACGTGATCAGCATCGACCTGCGACAGCCGGAGAACGTCAAGCAATGTTAGGAGAGCAATAATATGAGTCAATGGATAACAGTTTGTCAACTCGATGACATTTTACCGGAAACAGGCGTGTGTGCACTTGTCGGTCATGAACATGTTGCAGTATTTCGTCCTTATGATTCCGATGAAATTTATGCAATCAGTAATATTGATCCTTTTGCACAAGCCAGTGTCTTATCTCGAGGTATTATTGGACAGCATGAAAATGACTTGTATGTTGCAAGCCCATTAAAAAAACAGCGTTTTCGTTTAAAAGATGGTTATTGCATTGATGATGCCGACTATTCAATTGCGCATTATGAAGTAAGAGTCAATACAGATGGTTTTGTTGAAGTTAAATCATCGAGTTAAAACAATTTTAAAGGTTTAGATAGTTATGTATACCGATACAATTAATAAATGTGCTGCCAATGCAGCACGTATTGTACGTTTAGCCAAAACTAACCCGATAGGGTTTTGGTTAAGTTCTGCTATGGCCGGCGCTTATGTTGGTCTTGGTATTATTTTGATCTTCACTTTAGGTAATTTACTTGATCCATCCTTAAGACCTTTAGTCATGGGGGCGACATTTGGTATTGCCTTAACGTTAGTTGTGATTGCAGGATCTGAGCTTTTTACCGGTCACACAATGTTTTTAACGTTTGGCGTAAAATGTAAGAAAATTACGCATACACAGATGTGGCTAGTATTACCTCAAACGTGGTTAGCCAATTTATTGGGGTCTATTTTTGTCGCTGCTTTATATTTTTATGCTGCTACCCCATTATTATCAACCGATACCAGTTTAGTGCATAGTGCAGCATTAGCCAAAACGACCGCATCGGCTAGTGCGCTGTTTTTTCGTGGTATTTTATGTAACTGGCTAGTTTGTTTAGCTATTTGGATGGCAAATCGTGTTGAAGGTTCAGCTAAATTTATTGCGATTTGGTGGTGTTTGCTAGCATTTATTGCCTGTGGTTATGAGCATTCGGTGGCGAATATGACGTTATTTTCACTTTCATGGTTTGGTCATCATAGTGATGCTTATACCCTATGTGGAATTGGTCATAATTTACTTTGGGTATCGTTAGGTAACCTTGTTTCTGGCGTTGTTTTTATGGGCTTGGGATACTGGTATTCGACACCAAAAACTGAACGACCATAATCTTGGCTGAATTAAAAAGGATATATATTGAGGTTTTATGGATTATTTTCCACTATTTTGTAAGTTAGAAAATCGGGATTGTCTGTTAGTCGGGGGTGGTGAAATCGCTGAGCGAAAAGCTCGGCTATTACTCGAAGCAGGTGCAAAGTTAACGGTTAACGCACTTGAATTTAATGAGCAATTTTTATGTTGGCAAGCGCAAAACCAGTTGATATTACAGCAAGGGGCATTTAATGCACAACTGCTTGATAATAAATGGTTAGTCATTGCAGCGACCGATTGTCCTAAAACCAATCAAACCGTCAGTCTCGAGGCTGAAAATCGCCGTATCTTTTGCAATGTTGTCGATTCGCCGAAAGATGCAAGTTTTATTATGCCTTCGATTATTGATCGTTCACCAATTATGGTTGCTGTGTCATCAGCAGGGCATGCGCCGGTTTTAGCTCGTCTATTACGAGAAAAACTAGAATCAATATTGCCTCAGCACTTAGGTAAATTAGCGCAATATGCGGGTTATTTACGAAATAAAGCTAAGCAAACCTATAAAACGCTCACAGAACGCCGTCGATTTTGGGAAAAGCTTTTTACTCATGATAGATTGGCACAAGCCATTGCCAATAATGATTCTGAACAAGTTGAAACACTAACCAATGAGTTATTTAATTTATCACTGGATCATCGTGGTGAAGTGGTTTTAGTGGGCGCCGGTCCCGGTGATGCAGGCTTACTGACTTTGAAAGGATTACAGCAAATCCAACAAGCCGATATTATTGTGTATGATCGATTGGTTTCGGATGAAATTATGAATCTTGTCAGGCGGGATGCTCAGCGTATATTTGTTGGCAAACGGGCAGGGTATCACTGCGTGCCACAGGAACAGATTAATCAAATTTTGTTAGAACAAGCGCAAAAAGGGTTACGAGTTGTCCGTCTAAAAGGGGGCGATCCGTTTATTTTTGGGCGAGGGGGCGAAGAGCTGGAAACGTTGTATAATGCTGATATTCCATTTTCAGTTGTACCGGGAATCACTGCTGCATCGGGGTGTTCTGCATACAGTGGTATCCCTTTAACACATCGAGATTATGCGCATAGTATTCGTTTAATTACCGGGCATTTAAAAGATGGTAGTCATCTTGATTGGCAAAGTTTAGCGGCTGAAAAGCAGACCTTAGTGTTCTATATGGGGCTGTCTCAAGCTGAAAATATTAGTCAACAATTAATCAAACACGGTATGGATGCTAATACGCCCGTCGCCATTGTTGAGGAAGGTACCAGTACCAAACAAAAAGTGGTAACAGGTTTGCTTGGTGAGTTAGCTAAAATCGCTTTGCAAGCATGTAGTCCAAGTTTGATTATCATCGGGCCTGTTGTTGCATTACGAGAAAAACTCAATTGGTTTTCAAATCATTAATTTAAACAGGCAAGTCTATTACTTTACAGCATAATGGTCTTGCCTGTTATCTAAACGTAAACCGCCTTACATCATCATAATTTAAGGGATGACAGCTTTTAAACTTTTCGATTGAGTTAAGTATAATCAATTATCTTCAATTAATGCATTACTCTTTGCTCTGTAAATACCATACGGTCATTTCCATGCGTGATTTAAAATTTAATTTTTTAAAGATACTTTTTACATGCACTTTTACGGTACTTTCAACAATATCCAGATCTTTGGCAATGCGTTTATTCGAAAGCCCTTGCACTAGCAGATTAAATATTTCATGTTCTCGAGGCGTTAATAAGTTTATATCGTGAATTTGTTTGGTTGTTGGTTCGCCGCTGTGTCGCATATAGTGAAGAATAATATGCGAAATTGCTTCATCCATAATGATTTTACCTTCGGCAATATCTTTTAGCGCTTTAATAAAATCTTCTGGCTCCATATCCTTTAACAGGTAACCATCCGCTCCACTTTTGAGTGCGGTAATGATATCTTCTTTGGCATCCGATACCGTGAACATAATGATGCGACTGGAGATATTTTTTTCCCGTAAATAGCGTAGTATTTCTAACCCACTAACATTTTGAATATTGATATCCAGTAAGATCATATCGGGATCGAGCTTTTCAGCGAGTTTTATCCCTTCCGTTCCAGCCCCCGTTTCACCAATCACTTCAAAATGGCTAACGGTATTGATTAATTGTTTTACACCATTTCTAAGCATAGGGTGATCGTCAATAAGTAGTATCGAACTTTTTATCTGTTCCATGGGTTACTCTTCTATTATCGTAAATGGAATGGTCTTATTGGCTTTAAATATTACCATAACTTGCGTGCCTTTTTGTGGCTCAGTATTAATTGTTAGATTACCATTTAGGATTTCTGCTCTGTCTCGCATAATCACCATACCATAATGATTATCCTGCTTAACATCAGTTTGAAAACCAATACCATTATCGCTAACACTGACCGTGATAATCTGATTATCATCAATGGTTAACGCAATGATAACGTGTGATGCTTGTGCGTGTTTGTACACATTGTTTAGCGCTTCTCGAATAAATTGTAATAAATGAAAAGCATGTTTGCTTTTGATGATATTGAGCGGTAATTGATATTCAAGTTGAATGTTAAATTTTAGTTTTTGATTAAACTCTTCAATCATCTCCATTAAGCTAGCATAAAAACCTGTTTGATTGAGCCGCAAACGAAAAGAGGTAATTAATTCACGTAACTGGGAATAGGTGATATTGACCTCTTTTCGCATTGTTGCTAATAGTTCAATACTACTTTGTGATGTCAAATCAGATTGCATTTGTAGACAGCTAAGATGTATTTTTAAACAGGATAATGATTGCGCAATTGAATCATGCAACTCTCTTGCCATTGCTGATCGCTCTTTCATTAATAAATACTGCTTTTGTTGCTCTATTTGTCGATCGAGCATCATTGCCGTGGACATCTGCTCGATAAGTCCTGTTATTAAGTTTTCCTGCTCGTCGCTAAGGGTAACATCTGTCGGTTGAATGGCAAATAATATGCCATATTTTTCGCCATTGTCTTGAAGATACCAATAACGTTGAAATCCATGTTGTTTAGAATGTTTTGATTCGGTTAAACAAGCACAGCAATGCGGATTTTGGCAGAAAGGTAATTTCTGCTCATTGTCATAACTAATTTGTTGGTAATGTTCAGGGTTTTCAGATTCATAAAATCGGATTTGAAATTGAGTGAGTGGTACAAGTTCTTCTAATTGACGTAAAATCATTAAAAAACGTTCACATAATGGCTTTGATGTATGGAGCTGTTTGGTGGCGTGATATTGAAATGAGATGATGTTATTGGTTTGTTGCAATTCAGCCGTTTTTTCAGCCACCCGTTCTTCAAGGATTAAATATTGAGATTCGATTTGATCAGACATGTTATTTAACGCTAACCCTAACAAATCGAATTCATTTTTTCTGGAACGTAGCGGAAAACGTTCACTAAAATTGTGTTTTGAAATAGCCTGAGCCATATTAATCAGTTTGCGCCAAGGGGCGAGAAGATAACGACGCAAATAGTAAATCTGAGCAATAAGAAAGATCACAATAATGATAATAAATAATTGTTGCAGACGAGAAATATAATGAATCTGGTTTTCGGTCTTCTGATCGATCTTATGTACTAAGTAATTGGTTTTGATAACAAATTGATCGATATCCGTTTTTATCTCATCGATGTTTTTTGCTTGTGCAATTTTTATCGCAATTTCGGTACGCCATTTATTATGTAACTCATTGAATTCATCTATTAAATCATAACGTTCAAAAAGGGCTAATTGTTGCTTTGACGACGTTATTTCACTAAAAATATTTAAACGGTCATTATCGTGTTTATTGAGGGGAACCATTGATAAAAGTTGATAACTTTTCATACGAATTAGCCCTAATTGATTAATCATATAAGCGCTACCTTTGGTATCATTAGCGACTTGAATAGATAGCGATAACGCAATTAACGCAATGGTGCCTAAAAAACACATTAATAGCGACAAACGATTAATAATTGAAGCATGATAGCGAGTTTTATTATTGGTTGTTTTAGTACTCAGCATAGAATTACAATAAATTAACTAAGAAATAATGATTTATCCGTATTGTAACGCTAAAACGATATCTTGCTGATCTTTTTTGTAACTTTTTGCGATCTTTTAGTAAAGACTGCTTGCAACAAGGATAAATTTTGCGTAAAATTCACGCCCTATAAGATTAATCAATGCAGACATATATGTTAAATCAGGAATAGTCTGCTTTTTATTGCGGAGTTAAGTATGTACGCAGTTTTCCAAAGTGGTGGTAAACAACACCGAGTCAGCGAAGGACAAGTCGTTCGCTTGGAAAAAATTGAAGTCGAAACAGGTGCAGAAGTTGTTTTCGATAAAGTTTTAATGGTAGCAAATGGTGAAGACATCAAAGTTGGTGCTCCGTTTGTTGAAGGTGCAACAATTAAAGCAGAAATTGTTGAGCACGGTCGTGGCGATAAAGTGAAAATTGTTAAATTCCGTCGTCGTAAACACTATCGTAAACAACAAGGTCACCGTCAGTGGTTCACT
The DNA here is from genome assembly GCF_026536645.1 of Gilliamella sp. B3801. Classification (NCBI taxonomy): domain Bacteria; kingdom Pseudomonadati; phylum Pseudomonadota; class Gammaproteobacteria; order Orbales; family Orbaceae; genus Gilliamella; species Gilliamella sp. B3801. Next base: position 89,118 of record NZ_JAFNNR010000004.1, on the reverse strand, counting down.
GATGTGAAGATCACTGCAATCGCTTAATAGGAGTATCGAACAATGGCACATAAGAAGGCTGGTGGTTCATCACGTAATGGTCGTGATTCCCAGAGTAAACGTTTAGGTGTTAAACGTTATGGTTCTCAAGAAGTTCTTGCTGGTAATATTTTAGTACGTCAACGTGGAACTCAATTCCACCCAGGCACTAATGTAGGTTGTGGTCGTGACCATACCTTATTTGCTTTAATTGACGGACAAGTAAAATTTGAAGTTAAAGGACCTAAAAACCGTCGTTATGTTAGTGTAATTGCTAACAGCTAATAAAAAGCGGTTTAACGTTTATGGAAGCCTCACAGCTATTGTGGGGCTTTTTTCATTTCTTGAATTCATATAATATTAGTTAATATGATAAAACAGCAAAATGTTAAATTAGGTTTTGCCTTAGCCATGTTAACAGCGGTTATGTGGGGGCTAGTGCCGATTGCAATGAAATATGCATTGGTGGTTATTGACCCATTAACGTTAGCGTGGTCTCGATTGGCAATTTCTGCCATCGGTATTACGATATGGTTAGCTTATAAAAAACAATTTCCTAATTTAGCGATGTTTAAAAAACGTCGACGTTTCATCTTATTAATGATTGCCGGATTTGGATTACTTGGTAATTTTGCGTTATTTGCAAGTTCTGTTCAGTATCTTTCTGCGACAACGGCTCAAGTTGTAGGTCAAATGGGTATTGTAATTTTTATGATTTCAAGTGCGTTTGTTTTTAAAGAGCGATTAAGACCAACGCAAATAATGGGTATTTCGGTATTGCTAATTGGATTAGGACTATTTTTTAATAAAAATATTACCGTTCTATTTGCTAATATATCGACTTATGGCATTGGTGTTTGGCTTGCTTTACTTGCTTCAATTTCATGGGCAGCTTATGCATTGGCACAAAAAGTATTATTACGTAAATTACGTGCAGAACAGTTACTTTGGCTAATTTATCTTATTTGTACGGTATTTTTATGGCCATTGGCATCGCCAACAAAAATCGCTCATGCCGATGCAACGCAGTTATTTGCCATTATCTTTTGTGGTTTAAATACCATTATTGCTTATGGCGCATTAGTTATGGCAATGGAACGTTGGCAAGCTGCACAAGTTAGTGCAATTACCACATTATCACCGTTGTTTGCATTAATTTTTTCAGATTTATTTGCCGTAATTTGGCCAGAAAAATTTGCTATGCAGTATTTAAATATTTTAGGTTATATTGGCGCAGTATCAGTCGTTGCTGGTGCGATGTTTGCCACAATTGGGCACTATTTATGGCATCCAAGAAAAGGCTGGCTAATTAACCAGAAGAAAGAGGAAGAATAATGAAATTTGTAGATGAAGCTTCAATCCGAGTCGAAGCCGGTGATGGTGGCAATGGTTGCGTAGGTTTTCGTCGAGAAAAATACATTCCCAAAGGTGGCCCTGACGGTGGTGACGGTGGTGACGGTGGTGATGTCTATTTTATTGCCGATGAAAATCTCAATACTTTGGTTGATTTCCAATTTGAAAAAAATTATCGGGCAGAGCGTGGGCAAAATGGACAAGGTTCAGATTGTACCGGTAAAAGAGGCAAAGATATTACCGTAAAAGTGCCCGTTGGAACTCGAATCACAGACAAATATACGGGTGAAATTATCGGCGATTTAACGCATCATCAACAAAAAGTGTTAGTCGCAAAAGGTGGGTTTCATGGCTTGGGTAATGCACGATTTAAATCTTCAGTGAATCGGGCTCCAAGGCAAAAAACCGATGGTACGCCCGGTGAAAAACGTGATGTACTGTTAGAATTATTGCTACTTGCTGACGTTGGTATGCTTGGTTTACCTAATGCCGGTAAATCCACATTTATTCGATCAGTTTCAGCAGCTAAACCGAAAGTCGCTGATTATCCGTTTACGACTTTAGTGCCAAGTTTAGGCGTGGTAAGAATGGATAATGAGCAAAGTTTTGTTGTTGCGGATATTCCGGGATTAATTGAAGGTGCTGCGGACGGTGCTGGTCTGGGTATTCGTTTTTTAAAACATCTTGAACGTTGTCGAGTTTTAGTGCATTTAATTGATATTGCACCAATTGATGAATCTGATCCTATTGAAAATGCGAAAGTCATTATTCAAGAACTTCATCAATATAGTGAAAAACTTGCCAATAAACCTCGTTGGTTGGTATTCAACAAAATGGATGTTTTAGGTGAAGAAGAAAGTGCTAAACGTGCTGCCGAAATCGCTAAAGCATTGGATTGGGATGACAAATATTATGTTATTTCAGCGGTCAATCATGAAGGGGTAAAAGCTTTATGTTGGGATCTGATGGATTATATGAATGCTCATCCACGTGAAGAAGAGCAAGAAGAAACATCACCAGAAAAAGTTGAATTTATGTGGGATGATTATCACCAACAAGCTATGGATGAGGCTTTTGATGACGACGACGATGATTTTGATGATTGGGATGAGAGTGACGAAGAAGGGGTTGAATTCATCTATCAAAAATAGTAATAACCTAAAATAAGTTAAACTTATCACTTCAAATTATCAACTAAAAAATCAGCATTGCTAAAATACAGGGTGACATAGCCCTGTATTCCTCTCTATTATTCTCACGCTAACACAATGATTTCATATTAAAAAACTTTTATTTTAAATTTTTTCTGTTTTTTTGAAAAAAGTCAAAAAAAACGCTTGCTTTTAATAATGAGAATTATTATCATTAAGATGTACTTGATTAGAGCGTCGCAAGACTTCTGAAAAAGTATGACATTGCTCACATTGCTTCCAATGTTTGCCAGCCTAGCGCAACTATGCTGGCTTTTTTATTTTAAAGTGATTTTAAATCCGATGTTTTGATAACTAATTGATCGTCAATAACCATTTTCCATTGACCGTCCTCAAAATAAGGAGGCGTACTTACTTTAAATAAAGAATTTAAACCTAAAATCCCTACTTTAAAATCATCACCAATAAATTCTTGTATCGGTCCTTTAATGGTTGTCGTCACCCCATCTTTTTTATAATTGTAAATAACTCTGGCGTCTTTAGTTATACTTATCACCATATATTCACCTTGCCATGTGCCAATATAGTTACTTTTTTCGGGTGGAATTGTATCAAGTTCGTTACATGCAGTAATAAAGATGGCAAGTATTAGAAATAGATAAACATGTTTTATTTTCTTCAATAATTTCAAGTAGTTATTCCTTATGTGTTTAACATTTATTTTTAGTTATTAATTGTATCAAGTAAAATAAGTAATGCTGCACTGCCGCCAAATTCTTTCGGTGCTTGATGAAAACAAATGATATTAGGATGCTGGGCTAACCACATTGGTGTCTGTTTTTTTAAGATGTTTTTACCATGTCCATACATGATACAAGCACAATGTGCGTTTTCGCTTAAGCAAGCAGTAATAAGCGATGCTATTTCTTTTTTCGCTTCTTGCTGTGTTAATCCATGTAGATCTAAAAAAAATTCAGGTTCATAAAATCCACGACGTAATTTTTTAATCTCATAAGGATCAGCGTTGTCTCGACTATAACGAATGGGATCGTCTTGTAAGAGTGGTTGATAATCATCCGAAAAATAAAACTCAGCATGATTTTTTTCATGTTGTCGTTTTTCAATCGCAATGGCTTTTTGAGACCGTTTTAAGGGTTTATGAACAACAGTATCTTGTGCAAGTTTTTGGGTATTGCCTATGCTACTTTTGAATAAGTTTATCTCTTCTTGAGTTAATTTGAATTTTTCAGTCATTGATAATTACTCTGGGTAAACTTTTTGTTTGAATTCACATAAATCTTCAATCACACAAGCCCCGCATCGCGGTTTTCTGGCGATACAAGTATAACGTCCATGCAAAATTAACCAGTGGTGACAATTTATTTTGTACTCTTTGGGTACCACTTTCAATAATTTTTCTTCCACTGCCTCAACGGTTTTTCCGGGTGCAAAGCCCGTGCGATTGCTGACACGAAAAATATGAGTATCAACCGCAATCGTTGGCCAACCAAAAGCCGTATTTAGCACTACATTTGCTGTTTTTCTGCCTACACCGGGTAATGCGATTAATGCATCAAAATTTTCTGGCACTTGACCTTGATATTTTTCAACTAAAATCTGACAGGTTTTGATAATATTATCTGCTTTACTATTGTATAAGCCAATGGTACGGATATAACTTTTGAGCTTATCAACCCCAAGTGCTAAGATTTGTTCCGCTGTATTAGCAATTGCAAATAAAGGTTTGGTTGCTTTGTTTACACTCACATCGGTTGCTTGTGCAGAAAGAACAACAGCAATGAGCAATTCGAAAGGTGTTTGATAAACAAGTTCAGTTGTTGGATCTTTAATGTGATCTTTTAATCTTTCTAAAATTTGAATACGAGTTGATTGTTTCACAGAGTATGATAAATATAAATAACATGCCTGATATTATATACTTTATTTGTATAAATATTGTAGGTTAAATTTAATTTTTAGCTAAAAGTCACTTTATACGACGATAATTAAAATTACGGCAAAATAACAATCTCAATGACCTATCTGAAAAATTTTAGCGTGACGGATTGTCAGCTTAGTTATATTCATTCATCGCCTGCTTTTTAGCATGTGGTTTTTATGATAAGCTACTCCACTATTTTTTAATTTCATCAACAAGGTTTTTTAGAAATATGTCCTTACCAATGATTGTCACCTTTGCTATATACATTTTAGGAATGATTGCGATCGGTTTTTTTGCCTTTCGATCAACGCAAAACTTTGGTGATTATATTTTGGGGGGGCGCCGTATTGGTAGTGTTGTCACTGCGCTTTCGGCTGGCGCTTCGGACATGAGTGGTTGGCTATTAATGGGGCTGCCAGGGGCTGTTTTTTTATTCGGTATTTCGCAAAGTTGGATTGCAATTGGTTTGATAATTGGGGCTTACTTAAACTGGTTACTGATTGCCGGTCGGTTACGTGTTTTTACTGAAATTAATCATAATTCCTTGACCTTACCCGACTATTTTGCTCGCCGATTTGATGATAAAAGCGCTTTGCTGCGTATTATTTCAGCGGTAATCATTCTTATCTTTTTTACGATTTATTGTGCATCAGGCGTTGTTGCGGGTGCAAAACTTTTTGAAAGTACCTTTGGAATGAGTTATGGTTGGGCAATGTTAGCTGGTGCTGGCGCAACAATCGCTTATACTTTTATAGGTGGTTTTTTAGCGGTCAGTTGGACGGATACTATTCAAGCGAGTTTGATGATGTTTGCACTTATCTTAACTCCCGTTATGGTTATGGTGAACGCAGGTGGTTTTACCGATGCCTTAGCAAATATTGAATCGCTCAATCCTGATTATACCAACATCTTTGCTCACATGGATTTTATCGCTATTATTTCATTGCTTGGCTGGGGGCTTGGCTATTTTGGGCAACCGCATATTTTAGCTCGCTTTATGGCGGCTGACTCACATGATGTGATGAAAAATGCCCGTCGAATTAGTATGACTTGGATGATTTTATGTTTAGGTGGAGCAATTACGGTAGGATTTTTTGGTATTGCTTTCTTTGCCAATCATCCAGAGTTTTCAGATCTCATTAATAACGGTAAACATGAACGTATTTTTATTGAGTTATCCAAATTATTGTTTAATCCATGGGTTGCTGGTGTTTTATTAGCGGCGATTTTGGCTGCGGTGATGAGCACGTTAAGTTGTCAGTTACTTGTCTGTTCAAGCGCATTAACGGAAGATTTTTATCGAGCCTTTTTTAGACCGAAAGCAAAACAACGTGAACTTGTTTGGGTTGGACGAATTATGGTTTTACTGGTATCGGTCATTGCCATTTTGTTAGCAATTAACCCTAATAATAGTGTCTTAGATTTAGTTAGTCATGCATGGGCAGGATTTGGTGCTGCCTTTGGTCCCATTATTGTTTTTTCTGTATTTTGGTCTCGCATGACACGCAATGGCGCTCTAGCAGGTATGATTACAGGAGCGGCAACAGTATTGCTTTGGATTAATTTTAATTGGTTTAATCTTTATTCACTTATTCCGGGTTTCTTATTTGCGTCTTTAGCGATAGTAATCTTTAGTTTATGTGATAAAAAACCGAATGAAATAGTGGAAGATCATTTTAAACAAGCGTATAAACGTTATCATAATAAAGTAGAATAGATTTCAATAAAAATAGAGTTATCCAAAGTCAAATTTCAACGTAATAAAATTTTTATAGGTAAAATAACATGACAAAAAATGTGATCAAACAACTGCAAGAGCGAGGATTGATTGCTCAACTGACAGATGAAAAAGCACTCATGGAACTAATTGAACAAAATCCCATAGCGCTTTATTGTGGTTTTGATCCCACGGCTGATAGTTTGCATCTAGGTCATTTGGTACCATTACTTTGTTTAAAACGCTTTCAGTTAGCCGGTCATAAACCGATTGCGCTTGTTGGCGGCGCAACAGGTTTAATTGGTGACCCGAGTTTTAAAGCCGTTGAACGTAAATTAAATACTCAAGAGACTGTTGTTGAGTGGAGCGAAAAAATTAAACAACAAGTTTCTCCATTCTTAGATTTTAATTGTGGTGCAAATGCAGCGATTGTCGCTAATAACTATGATTGGTTTGGTGGCATGAATGTATTAACTTTTTTACGTGACATTGGTAAATATTTTTCAGTTAACGCCATGATTAACAAAGAATCAGTCAAACAACGTATTGATCGTGATGAAGCTGGGATTTCATTTACTGAGTTTTCTTACAGTTTATTACAATCTTATGATTTTGCTTGTTTAAATAAAGATCATAATGTGGTGTTACAAATTGGGGGATCAGATCAATGGGGTAATATTACTGCCGGTATTGATTTAACTCGTCGATTACATCAAAAACAAGTTTATGGTTTAACGGTTCCTTTAATTACCAAATCTGACGGTACAAAATTTGGTAAAACGGAAAGCGGTGCGGTTTGGCTTGACCCTAAAAAGACCAGTCCATATAAATTCTATCAATTCTGGATTAATACCGCTGATGCTGATGTTTATCGTTTCTTAAAATTCTTTACTTTCATGTCATTAAATGAAATTGATGCACTTGAAGAAGAAGATAAAAATAGCGGTGTGGCACCAAGAGCACAATATGTTCTTGCTGAAGAGGTCACACGCTTAGTCCATGGTGAAGAAGGCTTAATGGCAGCCAAACGGATCACTGAAAGTTTATTCTCAGGAAAATTAGCCGATCTATCTCAAGCCGATTTTGAACAATTGGCGCAAGACGGTATGCCAACGATTACGGTTGAGGGCGATATTGATTTGCAACAAGCGATCGTTAATGCACAGTTTGCACCGTCAAGAGGCCAAGCCAGAACAATGATTGAATCTAATGCGATTTCAGTTAATGGTGAACGTAACGCGACAACAGATTATCATTTTTCACAAGAAGATAAGCTTTTTGGACGTTATACATTACTTCGTCGAGGTAAGAAATATTACTGCTTACTAATTTGGAGTTAATTTATGAAAAATATACTATCTATTCAGTCACATGTTGTATTTGGTCATGCAGGTAATAGTGCTGCTGTATTCCCTATGCGTCGTGTGGGAGTAAATGTATGGCCTTTAAATACTGTGCAATTTTCAAATCATACGCAATATCGTCAATGGACAGGCACGGTAATGCCAGCATCACATTTAACTGATATCGCCGATGGCATTAATGCCATCGGTGAACTTAAACGATGTGACGCAGTATTAAGTGGTTATATGGGATCCCCTGAACAAGGTAGTGCCATAACCGAAATAGTAAAAAAAGTAAAAGCTGTAAATCCCAATGCAATTTATCTTTGTGATCCTGTTATGGGGCATCCTGAAAAAGGTTGTTTTGTTGCGCCTGGCGTATCTGAATTTTTGTGTAATACTGCATTACCGATAGCAGATATGATGGCGCCTAATATTTTGGAGCTAGAAGAGTTAAATGGAAAACAGCCAATTAATAACGTTGAAGAAGCGGTATTTGCATGTAAAGCACTTTGTAAAAAAGGGCCTAAAGCGATTTTAGTTAAACATTTAAGTCGTGCGGGATATCGTAAAGATCGTTTTGAAATGTTACTCGTCACAGAACATGAAGCATGGCACATTGAGCGCCCTTTAGTTGACTTTGGCGTGAGACAGCCTGTTGGTGTAGGCGATATGACGAGTGGATTGTTTTTAGCGAATATTTTGCTTGGTAAATCGCTGGTTGAGGCGTTAGAACATACCACTTCTGCGGTTTATGCTGTTATGCTTGAAACCTTGAAACTCAATGAATATGAGCTTCAATTAGTTGCCGCTCAAGATGAAATAGCAAAACCTTCACAATGGTTTAATGCGAAAAGAATTGATTAATTTTAAAAATATGTAAAAATGGATCCAATTTAATTTATTTTTAATTCTTAACAAAAATGAGGGGATGATGGAAGACAATATTTCTTTGGGTAAGATGCTTTCCAATTTACGTAATAATATGGGATTAACTCAAGAAGATATTGCCAATAAGATCCATGTTCGAAAGGCAGTGGTCGAAGAAATTGAAAACGATCAGCGAGTTCATGCCCCTCTTGTCTTTGTTAAAGGTTATATTCGTTCTTATGCTGAAATTGTTGGTTTATCTGAGGACGAGTATCAACCTTATCTAGAAAAAATGTCAAAGCAAAATGCATCCGAAACAAAAATAAAGCAACTCATTCCTGCCCTTGAACCTAGAAAAAGAGGAAAGCGGATTTTATTTTTTAGCTTATTTGTAGTGGTTTGTATAGTTGGTGTAACTATTTATTATTTTAATAAAGAAAGTAAAAATAATTATGTAGAAGTGAGTCATTACATTTCGCCATCATCATCGAATCACGTTAACAGTTAGCAAATTTTCTTACTCGTATACAGACATTTGATGCAAATCTTGTTAAGATCACAAGCTAGTTATTTTGTTATATCATTAGGCGTGTTATGAGTCATCAGGATTCACCGATAATCAGACGAGAATCTACCCGAATTTATGTCGGCAGTGTACCTATTGGTGGTGGTGCGCCCATTGCCGTTCAATCCATGACGAATACCCGTACGACGGATGTTGAAAAAACTGTTGCTCAGATTCAAGCACTTGAGCGAGTAGGTGTCGACATTGTTCGTGTGTCGATTCCAACAATGGATGCGGCAGAAGCGTTTAAATTGATTAAACAACAAGCGAAAGTGCCACTTATTGCAGATATTCACTTTGATTATCGTATTGCTTTGAAAGTAGCAGAATATGGCGTGGATTGTTTAAGAATTAATCCGGGAAATATCGGTAATGAATCAAGAATTCGAGCAGTTGTTGATTGTGCTAAAGATAAAAATATTCCAATAAGAATTGGGGTTAATTCCGGATCACTTGAAAAAGATATTCAAGAAAAATATGGTGAACCTACGCCACAAGCAATCGTAGAATCAGCGATGCGTCATGTTGACATTTTGGATAGGCTTAATTTCGACCAATTTAAAGTGAGTGTGAAAGCGTCAGATGTATTTACAGCGGTGGATGCCTATCGACTTTTAGCTAAACAGATAAAACAACCCCTACATTTGGGGATCACTGAAGCTGGTGGCGTTCGCAGTGGTGCAATTAAGTCGGCAATAGGTTTAGGTTTGTTATTATCTGAAGGTATTGGTGATACATTGCGTGTCTCTTTAGCTGCTGATCCCACTGAAGAAGTTAAAGTCGGTTTTGATATATTAAAATCATTGAGAATTCGATCTCGTGGTATCAACTTTATTGCTTGTCCGACCTGTTCAAGACAAGAGTTTGATGTCATTAATACAGTCAATACGTTAGAACAACGTTTAGAAGATATCATTACACCAATGGATGTATCGATTATTGGTTGTGTTGTTAATGGGCCAGGTGAAGCTTTGGCTTCAACGATGGGTGTTGCTGGCGGTCATAATAAAAGTGGCTTTTATGAAGATGGTGTACGTATTGGTCGTATTGATAACGAACAGATGATCGATGAACTGGAAGCAAAAATTCGAGCTAAAGCATCAATACTAAAAAACAGAATTGCAGCAACTGAACTATAATTTTATTAGATAGCGAATACATAAATGACAGAGAAAAAAATCCAATCTATACGGGGAATGAATGACTTACTCCCAACAGATAGTGCGAGTTGGCAACAAATTGAAAAAATTGTTAAAGGTGTTCTAAATAGCTATGGCTATAATGAGATAAGAACCCCCATTGTTGAAGATACTGCGCTATTTAAAAGAGCCGTCGGTGAAGTGACGGATATTGTCGAAAAAGAGATGTATACTTTTAATGACCGTAATGATGAAAGTATCACTTTACGTCCCGAAATTACTGCGGGTTGTGTTCGTGCGGGCATTGAGCATGGGCTTTTTTATAATCAAGAACAACGTCTATGGTATTTAGGACCTGCATTTCGTTACGAAAAACCGCAAAAAGGTCGCTATCGCCAATTTCATCAATTTGGGGTTGAAGTTTTTGGGCTTGAAGGACCTAATATTGATGCTGAACTAATTTTATTAACCGCAAGATTCTGGAAAGCACTGGGTATACAGGATCACACTTCGTTAGAATTAAATTCAATTGGCTCACTTGAAGCTAGAGCGAACTATCGTCAAGCACTCGTTGATTTTCTTGAACAACATAAAGATAAATTGGATGAAGACTGCTTACGTAGAATGTATACTAATCCATTACGTGTACTCGATTCGAAAAATCCAGTCGTACAAGAATTACTTAATCAAGCGCCAAAACTATTTGATTATTTGGATGCGGAATCGAAAGAACATTTTGAAGGGCTGTGTCGTTTACTGGATAAAGCAGGAATAAAATACAATATTAATCAAAGATTAGTAAGAGGATTAGACTATTACAATCGTACAGTATTTGAATGGGTAACAAGTAGCTTAGGTGCTCAAGGTACTGTCTGCGGTGGGGGTCGTTATGATGGATTAGTGAGCCAGTTAGGTGGTCAATCAACGCCAGCTGTTGGTTTTGCAATGGGACTTGAAAGATTAGTTTTACTTGTTCAAGCTGTCAATCCTTCATTAAATCGAGATAATTCGATTGATATTTATATGATCTCCTCGGGAGATGAAAACACGATTTCAGTAGCACAATGTGTTGCTGAATTATTACGTGACGGTTTACCTGATAAACGAATTGTGACTAATTATGGAACGTCTAATTTTAAGAAACAATTTGCCAAAGCAGATAAATTAGGTGCTAAAATAGCGGTTATTGTTGGTGAAAACGAGTTAGCGAACCAAACGGTAACTATCAAAAATTTACAAACAGGTGAACAAACTGAAGTCGCGCAAAGCGATATTGTTCAAACTTGTTTGGCAATGATATAAATCTAAAGGAAATAGGAGATAAGCGTGAGTTATCAATCGTCAAGTGAAGAACAAATGTGGGCTTTAAAAGAGTTTCTTGCGAAAACGTGGAAAATTATTGTTGCCGTTATTGTCATCGGATTATTGGCTTATTATGGTTGGAATTACTATCAATCAAATCAAGTTAAAAAATTGGAACAAATGTCAGATCGTTATGAGCAACTTGTAAAACAGTTAGATCAGACAAAACCGGAATCCGTAAATGATTTAGTTGCTTTTGCAAAAGAGGGTGATAGCGTTTATAACGTTTTTGCTGATCTTTTTGCGGCTAAATTTTATATCGAAGTAACAAAAGATTATGCAGGTGCTCAAGCATTATTGACTGATGCTTTATCTAAAACAAAAGCGGAACCGGTAAAATCCGTTATTAATATTCGTATTGCACGTGTGCAGTATCAACAAAACCAATACCAAGAAAGTTTAGCAACGTTAGATAAAGTTAACAATGAAGCTTGGGAACCAGTGATTAACGAAATACGGGGCGATATATTAACCAAAATGTCTCGTTATGCTGAGGCGGTAGATGCTTATAAAATTGCGCTAAAATCAGCGGCAATGATAAGTTCAGAGCCAAATATTAAAATTAAACTAAATCAAGCTGAATATTTACAAGCTAAACAAATAGTTGAACAAGATAAACAAACTGCTGAAGAAAAAGCAGAGCAAGAGGATCAGTCAAAGACTGAAACGGAAGAAAATAAAAATTAATTTATCCTGCTATAAGGGTCTATACAATGAAGTTATCTAAATGTTTTTTAACCAGTGTTTTTATGTTTTCACTTGCTGGATGCTCGATATTTGGAGGAGAAGAAGAAGTTATTCAAGTTTCACCTTCTCCTATAGTCAGTAACCAATTTACTATTCACCAATTATGGCGTAACAGTACTGCAGGAAATACTCGTATTTATTCATTATTAGGTCCTGCTAGTTATGATAATGTTATTTATGCAGCGAGCCGAAGTGGAGAGGTAAAAGCAGTTGATTTAACGACGGGTAATACATTGTGGAATGTCGATTTATCTAAAAGCACACTTTTCAGTAGTAAAACAGCGCTCTTTTCTGGCGGTGTAAGCGCCGATGAAAATTATGTTTATGTTGGCAGTGAACGTGCTGTTGTTTATGCTTTAGATCGTCAAAACGGAAAAGTCGTCTGGGAAAAATCGGTTAAAGGAGAAGTCCTTGCTCGCCCGGTATCGTCTGATGATAAATTAGTGATTCATACCGCTAATGGTATATTACAAGGGCTTAATCGTGAAACTGGTGACGAACTTTGGGAAGTAACTTTTGAAGTTCCGGCATTATCATTAAGAGGTAACTCAACACCAGTCATTGCCCATGGTGCAGCTATCTTTGGTGATGATAATGGTCGAGTAAATGCTTACTACATTAATGATGGTCAATTAATTTGGCAACAACGTATTTCACAACCGACTGGTTCAACAGAAATTGCAAAATTAAATGATGTTGATTCAACCCCTGTAGTTGAAGGAAATACTGTCTATTCTGTTGGATTTAATGGTTATGTTGCTGCACTGGATTTAAGTAATGGTGAAGTCATATGGCGTAAAAAAATAGGTTCAACACACAGTTTTGCGGTTGATAAAAATCGATTATACGTAGTAGATCAAGATGATAATATTCAATCATTATCAAAAACGGAAGGTGGCGTACTTTGGACGCAATCAAGTTTTACACACCGCCAATTGACTGATCCAGTCATTTATCAAGATTATGTCGTATTTGGTGATTTTGAAGGTTACCTGTATTGGTTAAATGCTGAAACAGGTGAACTTGTAAATAAAATAGAAGTAAGTAGTAGCGGAATAATCGCTAAACCATTGGTGGTTGACAATAAACTGATTGTTCAAGTCAAAAATGGTGATATTTACGCTTTCACAAAAAATTTAAGTAATTAGAGAATAAACATGGTACCTGTTGTAGCACTAGTTGGTCGTCCAAATGTTGGAAAATCAACTTTATTTAATCGGTTAACAAGAACACGTGATGCGTTAGTCGCAGATTTTCCTGGATTAACCCGTGATCGTAAGTATGGACGAGCTGAAATCAAGGGCCATGAATACATAGTAATTGATACGGGTGGTATTGATGGCACCGAAGAAGGGGTTGAAAGCTTTATGGCTGACCAATCCTTACAAGCTATCGAAGAAGCCGATATCGTTCTGTTTTTAGTCGATGCAAGAGCGGGTGCTATGCCGGCAGATCATGCGATAGCTAAACACTTGCGTTCTCGTCAAAAGGCCACTTTTTTAGTTGCCAATAAGATTGATGGTATTGATGCTGATACGGCTATCTCAGATTTTTACTCATTAGGTTTAGGCGATATCCACCCCATAGCGGCAAGTCATGGACGTGGTGTCAGTTCTTTGATTGAAACGGCGTTGGAACCTATTTTCCAATTTAAAGATCACCATGAAGATGACTTTAATGAAGACCAATTGCCACCAGATTTATCAGAATCTTATGACGATGTTGACGAAGATGATGTTGAATCACTGATTAATCAACCGATTAAAGTGGCTATTGTCGGGCGTCCGAATGTAGGTAAGTCAACACTAACCAACCGAATTTTAGGTGAAGAACGGGTTGTGGTCTATGATATGCCAGGTACAACTCGAGATAGTATCTATATCCCAATGACTCGTGACGAACGAGAATATGTTTTAATTGATACGGCAGGGGTGCGTAAACGTGGTAAGGTAACGCAAACCGTCGAAAAGTTTTCAGTGATTAAAACATTACAAGCGATTGAAGATGCAAATGTTGTCATATTGGTGATTGATGCCAGAGAAGGTATCTCAGATCAGGATTTATCATTACTCGGCTTTATCATCAATAGTGGGCGTTCACTTGTTATTGCTGTCAATAAATGGGATGGGTTATCACAAGACATCAAAGAGCAAGTTAAAGCAACACTAGATGACCGACTTGATTTTATTGATTTTGCCCGTTTGCATTTTATTTCGGCTTTACATGGTAGTGGTGTGGGTAATTTATTCGATTCAATTCAAGAAGCTTATGAATGTGCAACCCGTCGGGTAAATACTGCATTATTAACCAAAATTATGCAAATGGCACAAGATGATCACCAACCACCTCTCGTTCGTGGACGTCGAGTAAAACTCAAATATGCCCATGCCGGAGGCTACAATCCACCTATTGTGGTGGTTCACGGAAATCAAGTTGAAGATCTTCCCGATTCTTATAAACGATATTTAATGAACTATTTTAGACGCTCATTAAAAATTATGGGAACGCCGATTCGAATTCAATTTAAAGAAGGGGCGAATCCTTTTGAAGGTCGAAAAAATAGTTTAACGGCATCACAACAACGTAAACGACGTCGATTGATGAAACACGTTAGAGGTCGTAAATAGTTTATGTCAAAAAAAAATATAGCAGGGCAAAGTCAAGAAGGCTTGTGCCCTAAATGTCATCATAAAATGGATGTTATGTCTGCGCAGCATTACGTTTGTGCTCACTGTAAACAACATTTTGTCGAACACTATATATGCCCCACTTGTCATCAACCTGCTCAAATGATCAAAGGCTGTGGTGCCATAAATTATATTTGTCCAACTGATGGATTAATCTCCAGCAGTAAAGTGATATTTCAATATTTACCAGAATAGAAAATCTATCTATATAAAAACCATAAGAGGTTATTTCATGCGTATTATTTTATTAGGTGCACCAGGTGCGGGAAAAGGAACTCAAGCACAATTCATTATGAAAAAATATGGTATTCCTCAAATTTCAACCGGCGATATGTTACGTGCAGCAGTGAAAGCTGGTACGCCACTTGGTCAACAGGCTAAAGAATTAATGGATGCCGGTAAACTTGTTACCGATGAACTTGTGATTGCATTAGTGAAAGAACGTATTGCACAAGATGATTGTGCAAATGGGTTTTTATTAGACGGATTCCCTCGAACTGTACCCCAAGCTGATGCTATGAAATCAGCAGGTATTAATGTTGACTATATACTTGAATTTGATGTGCCTGATTCTGTTATCATTGATCGAATGAGTGGACGCCGAATTCATGCGCCATCGGGACGAGTTTATCATGTCCGTCATAATCCACCAAAAGTAGAAAATGTTGACGATATTACGGGTGAACCTTTAACAACTCGCAAAGATGATGATGAAGAGATAGTCCGTAAACGCCTTGTTGAATATCATCAATTAACTAAACCTTTAATTGATTACTATCAACATGAAGCGAAAGAAGGTCGTGCAAAATACTACCGCATTGATGGTACCCAATCTGTATCTGATGTGACAAACGAACTTGTTAAAATCTTAGATTAATTAATCGATTGTTAAAAAAGCCAGTTATACATTTGTTATCTGGCTTTTTGAATTTGATTATAGTGTCGCTTTTAATGCCTGTGCTAAATCAGAAATAATATCATCAATATGTTCTATCCCAATAGACAAACGAATCATTTCTTGGCTTACTCCTGCCTTTTTCAGTTCTTCATTATTAAGTTGCCTATGCGTAGTTGATGCAGGGTGACAAGCTAATGAGCGTGTATCGCCTATATTGACCAGACGAATAATTAATTTTAGTGCATCAATAAATTTAGCACCTGCAGATTTTCCACCTTTAATACCAAACGATAAAATGCCAGCAGGTAAATGATTATCCATCTGTTTTACCGCTAAATCATGTTCAGGATGATTATTAAGACCAGCATAGTTAACCCATTCAACTTGTGGGTGTGAGATTAGATATTTTGCAACGTTGAGTGCATTTTGACAGTGGCGTTCCATGCGCAAAGAAAGGGTTTCAAGCCCTTGTAGTATCAAAAAAGTATTAAATGGCGATAGTGCAGCGCCCATATTGCGTAAAGGGATTACTCGACAACGTGCAATGTAAGCCGCATCACCAAAGGTATCCGTATAAGAGACACCATGATAAGATGGATCTGGTTGAATAAGCATTGGATATCTATCCGCATATTTTTTCCATGGAAACCGTCCTGAATCAACGATGATTCCTCCAAGACTATTACCATGCCCACCAATATATTTAGTTAATGAATGCACGACAATATCGGCACCAAATTCAAATGGTCGGCAAAGTGCAGGACTGGCGACGGTATTGTCGACAATTAACGGAATACCATGTCGATGTGCGATGTCGGCAAGTTGGCTTAAATCAACAATATTACCTGCAGGATTGCCAATACTTTCGCAATATATGGCCTTGGTTTTGTCATCAATTTGCTGTTCAATAGCCACTAAATCATTATGAGGTGCAAATTTGGTTGTAATACCAAAATTAGGTAAGGTATGGGCAAATAAATTATAAGTGCCGCCATATAATTGCGAAACAGAAACAATATTTTCGCCAGCAAAGGTAATTGCTTGAATAGCATAAGTGATAGCCGCCATGCCCGATGCAACAGCTAAAGCACCAATACCACCTTCAAGCGCAGCGACTCGAGCTTCGAGTACGGCGTTAGTTGGGTTGGTAATACGGGTATAAATATTGCCAGCGACTTTTAAATCAAATAAATCTGCGCCATGCTGTGTATCATCAAAAGCATAAGAGGTTGTTTGATAAATGGGAACAGCAACAGCATGAGTAGTGGGTTCAGGGGTATAACCTGTGTGAAGTGCAATGGTTTCTGGTTTCATGATTGAGCCTCGTCGGAATAACAAGGCTCTATTTTGTACAAAAATTGAAGAAAAAGTAAAGTGTTATAAAACCATTCTTACAATATCTATTTCACCTAATTCTTTATATAAATTTTCAATCTGATCAATGTGTGTTGCATTAATAGTAATCGACACAGAATGATAATTCCCTTTACTGCTAGGTTTGATTGACGGACTGTAATCACCCGGTGCGTGACGTTGGATAACGGACACGACTTTATCAACCAGTTCTGGTTTAGCTTCTCCCATGACTTTATAAGTAAAAGAACAAGGAAAATCTAATAATTCTTTTAAATTTGTTTTCTGTTGCATAATTTTATGTTTCTCACGTAATCGGTATGTTTGGAGTATTACTACCAGGAATAACAGTCATATATAGGCGCTTTGATGTTCTTCAAGTGATCAAGCATAAACTTCGCTTCTTAAAGTATTCAAATTGATCTATGATAGATTAATTTTATCACAGCTTAGTTAGCATTATCCTATAAATTATAAAAAAGGTTGAAAAATATGTTAGCACACTCCGATGATAGAGAACCTTTTGGTACATTGTTAGGTTATGCCCCAGGTGGCGTTGCCATTTACTCTTCTGATTATGAAACATTAGACCCAACTCAATACCCTGATGATGCCTCTTTTCGAAGTTATTCCGGGCATGAATACATGGGATATAAATGGCAATGCGTTGAATTTGCAAGGCGTTTTTTATTTCTTAATTATGGTATTGTTTTTACAGATGTCGGCATGGCTCATGAAATTTTTTCACTTCGTGTCTTAAGACAAGTCATCAATGAAGCGATATTGCCTTTACAAGCTTTTGCTAATGGTGGTAAGAAAAAACCTGAAGCTGGCGCATTACTTATTTGGGATGATGGTGGTGTTTTCGATAGAACGGGTCATGTTGCTATTATTACCGAAGTCTTTGAAGATAAAGTTCGGATAGCTGAACAAAATGTTATTCATACCCGATTACCAATTGGTCAACATTGGACTCGTGAATTGAGGATGACGGTCACCGACGATGGTTATTTGTTACATGATACGTTTGACGATACCACCATATTAGGTTGGATGATTCAAACCGAAAATACACAATATAGTCTACCACAACCAACCGTACCGGCGCCTTTACTGGCTATTCATAGTCAACATATTGAAAATCAAGGTCAATTTGATATTAACTGGCTTAATGAGCAAGATAGTTTAGAAAATGCTTATATCCAAGCGGCAGGGCATGCAATTAGTCATGATGATCACTACCGATATTTCACTATTTCTGAAAGTGCCGAGCAAGAACTTATTCGAGCGACCAATGAGTTACATCTTATGTATTTACATGCAACCGATAGAGTACTAAAAGATGATAACTTGCTGATGAATTTTAATATCCCCGAAATTTTATGGCCTCGTTTGCGACTGTCATGGCAACAACGACGTTATCAAATGATAACCGGTCGGCTAGATTTTTGTATGGATGAACGAGGCTTTAAAGTTTATGAATATAATGCTGATTCGGCATCGTGTCATACTGAAGCTGGACAGATACTACAAAATTGGGCAATACAAGCTGGGCTGAATGTTGGCGTAAACCCTAGTGCTGGGTTGCTTAATGCATTAGCGAGTTGTTGGAAGCATAGCGATGCACAAGCTTTTATCCATATTATGCAAGATAATGATAATGAAGAAAATTATCATGCTTTATTTATGCAAAAAGCCCTAACACAAGCAGGATTTAAGAGCAAAATTTTACGAGGTTTGAGCGGCTTAAAATGGGATAAACGCGGTCGATTAGTTGATGATGAAGATCGTCAAGTAACCTGTGTCTGGAAAACATGGGCATGGGAAACCGTATTAGAACAACTTCGTCAAGAAAGTGAAGCCCAAATAGCCGGATTACCAATCCGGACTTGGCATCCAGAAAATGCGGTAAGGTTGATAGACGTTCTTTTACGTCCCGAAGTCACTGTATTTGAACCTTTATGGACAGTTATTCCAAGCAATAAAGCGATTTTACCGGTGCTGTGGTCTCTATTTCCTAATCATCGTTATTTATTAGAGTCTACATTCGAACTTAATACAAGTTTAGAGAAAAAGGGGTATGCCGTTAAGCCGATTGCAGGGCGTCGGGGGAGTGATATTCAATTAGTCAGCAGCAAAGAAACCATTTTGGGGAAAACAGTCGGTAAATTTGCTAAACAAGAAAACATCTATCAAGAATTGTGGTGTTTACCGAAAGTCGATGATCGTTATTTGCAAATCTGTACTTTCACTGTCGGCGGACATTATGGGGGAACGTGTTTACGTTCTGATCCATCCTTAGTCATTCGGGGAGATAGTGATATGCAACCATTACGAGTATTGACTGATGATATGTTTTTAAAATGACGATTATGGTAAGGTAATTTTGCAGTATGTAAAAAATAAAGTAAAAAAATCTTAACTTATCCTATAGATACCAATTACAACAGCTGGATTTTTCTGTTAGAATTAAAAGATTACAAAAATATCATATGATAATGGAATGGAAAGGTCAGTATGGCAAATACACTACTTAGAACTGGTGATATTAAAGATTTTAAAATGCTTGGGCATGACGGTAAAGCTGCTTACTTAGTGGCAACCCAAATTCGTGAAATGTTCAGAGTAAAAATAGGTAAACAATATGCCGACTATTTAGCCATTCCACAACGTAATGATCAAGGAAATAGGGTTGATTGGTATATTCCTTTTGATTCGGCTCAATATGATATTGTGCCTTGGTCATCTGCCAGCGAATCAGAACAACAATCAGCGCTTCAATTGTTGGCAGCATTTGAACAAAAGGTAGTTGAGCTAGGCAAACAATTAGCTAATAATCCAAACCTTGAAGGCGATCAATTGCTATTTAGTCGCCTAATTTATGATCCTAATCACCGTGAGGACAGCCAAGAACCGAATCTTATGGCGATTCGGTTTCCAAGCAATGAATATATTTATATCGTTAATGGCAAGCCTGTTATTACTTTTTGGGGATTTATTAATCCACAAACTCAACTAACCCAATCACCTTTCAAATGTTTAGAACAATCAGAAAGCACAGCACCTTATGTTACTGAACAAATTGACCCCCCGATAACGTCTAAACGTCCTTGGTGGAAACGTTGGTGGATGTGGTTATTAATGCTGTTGCCACTATTATTGTTATTATTACTACTGTTTTTATTACGAGGGTGCTTTTATCACCCTGAATCATCAATTACACCGTCATTGTCAGTCGATAATGCGGTGAATGTACCGGTTGAGACTGATCGGGACAAAAAACCAGAAGATAAAAAAGGTGAGGATCCTATTCGTGATGTGAATGTTATCCATAGATCGGTGGGTACTAACATAAATCATGATTCGGTGTTAAATACTGACAATCGTAATGACGTAATTGGTACAACTGTTACAGAAGGTAACATTGATGTGACTGATACGCTCAACACGCCTACCACATTACCTGTCGATAGTCATGGTGCAGGTGATGATAATCCACCAATTCATGACATAACGCCTGATAATGCAGATACGACTTCTGATGTTGATAACACTAATCAGAATGAAAACCAGAATCAAAACACAGCAGCTATGGATACCAATAACGCTACACAATCCCAAAATTTAAGTGTACCACCAGATGCAATTAAGCAAGGTTTTATGGATTTTCTTAATGGACAATGGACTGTAGGCGGTGGAATCCAAGATAAATCAACGGGTAAACCATTACGTTTAAACTACAGTTTTGATCAAGGAAATGGTGAAGTTACGGTAATACGTAGTGATGGTGTGAAATGTGTCGGTAAAGTTGGTAGTGGTTTTCAAAACTCAAATTTAAGTATAAAGAGTAATACTGAAGCGCTTTGTAGCGATAATACAAAATATCAATTACCGAAAATAGAGTGCTCAACAAACAGTAACAATCAAACTGATTGTAAGGGAAATTATAATAATGGTACATCGTTCCCGTTAACGATGAAAAAACAATAGGGTAGTATATGCTTCCAGAATTACGCAATTATGGTCAAGAAGTGACTCTTATCATGAACAGTGGTATTCAGTTTCTTGATTTTGCACTTAAAATAGATTGGAAAGACAGCCAATGGCGCAATAAAGCGAATGGGTGCTTTATTGATCCGTCCGAAAGTGGTGCATTGATTCGATTACTAGAAGATGTCGAAAATGGTCAATTTTTTAGTCCTGACAACCCCACTTTTGCGGTTACCCCCACACAAGAAATTAGTGTCGATCAATCCCTAAAATTGTATGACGGTGTTTGGTTACCGATTCCTGTTTTACGGTCGATTCCTCCAGAACGATTTGATAAAGGTCCTCATAACTGGAGCAGAGTAAGAATTGTCAGTATTCCTCAAGGTGAAGATCCCGATGGTAATACGCATCGTATAACATTTGCGTTTGACACTAAAATCTTTGCTAATTTGGATGATGTTGCTTATCTTGCTCCAACTGAAAATGACGTAATGACAGGTGCGATTTTTAGTCTGGCGCACCGCTCTGATCATGTGTCATGGTTTTTAGAACTCAAATGGATTTCCAGTTGGTTAATCGATCTGTTTGAAGAATTAGCGCAGCAACCTGAACGCTTAAAGATGCATAAGGATGATATCCAGCAAGAAATGAATAATAAGGCTTATTATGGGCACTATCTTAATATCATTAATTTGCTCGGTGAAACATTAAATCTACCAACCATTAAAATTGTTTCTAACAATAAAAATGATATTGTGAAATCGATTCCTGTCGATATGATTTTAGATGTGGGTAATTCACGAACTTGTGGCATTTTGATTGAAGATCATGTTCAAGATAAAGACAGTCTTAATCATCGCTATGAATTGGAGATACGCGATCTAACCAGACCTGAATATATCTATAACGAACCATTTGAAAGTCGAGTTGAATTTGCACAAACCTTTTTTGGTAAAGAACACTTTTCGCTACAGAGTGGTCGACGAGATACCTTCCGTTGGCCTAGTATTGTTCGTGTCGGTAAAGAAGCAAGCCGCTTAGCTAGTCGCCGTGAAGGCAACGAAGGTGCAACCGGGCTTTCAAGTCCAAAACGTTATTTATGGGATCAAGATAAGTACGAACAAGGTTGGCGTTTTAACTCTTATTATGTAAAAAGCGATCATGAACCTTTTGCAACGGCAGAGCCCTTTTCAAATTTAATTAATGAATATGGTGAAGCCCTACATATTCTTAATAACAATATTCAAGAAGAATATGATCGTAAAATACCGGTATTCCACCCTAAATATTCACGTAGTTCGCTCATGACGTTTATGTTATGCGAAGTATTGATGCATGCTTTGATGCAGATTAATAGCGTTGCGCAACGTAATAAACTTGAACATGCTAAAACGCCACGTAATTTACGTTCAATTATCTTAACGATTCCGCCCGCTATGCCAAAACCCGAGCAAGCGATATTTAAAAGTTGTGTATATCAAGCTATTGGACTTGTTTGGAAAAGTTTAGGTTGGGATAATTCGGATCATAATATTGATTTTACTCATCCGGAAGAACTTAAACATATTTGGCCAAACATACCGGAAGTTTATATTCAATGGGATGAAGCAACCTGTGGTCAAGTTGTTTATCTTTTCAATGAAACACAAAATAATTTTAACGGACGTAGTGAAGAATTTATTGCTTCAATTGTTCGACCTGACAAAACCAATAAGCAAAAAGTTACCATTGCGACGGTGGATATCGGTGGGGGTACAACCGATTTAGTCATCAACGATTACCATTTAGATTATGGTGCAAACGGGCAACAAAACAGTAGTAATGCCTATATTGTTCCAAGTCAGCGTTTTCGTGATGGTTTTAAAGTAGCGGGTGATGATATATTACTTGATATTATTCAAGATATTGTTTTAACCTCGTTAACCAACGGCTTAAAGCAGGCAGGACTTGCTGATCCAAGCCCAATCTTGTCAACGATTATTGGTTCACAACAACTTTCTATTCAAGATGCGGTTTTACGTCAACAACTGACATTACAACTGTTTACGCCGATAGGTTTGCGAATCTTGAAAGAGTATGAACTTTACGATCCTTTACATAGTGAACAGCAGGTATTTAGCGCAAGTTTTAAAGAATTATTAGAGCATCATGTTATGACTGATAGTGTGCTGAATTTTATTAATGAGCCAATCAAGCGTGCATTAAATAATCCTGACTTTTCAGTACTTAATTTGAATATTGAGATTAATCTCAAACGAATTCATTACCTGTTTATACGTGGTGATTATTACAATATTTGTAAAACGTTTGACGCATTGTCCGAAATCATCAGTTGTTATCAATGTGATGTGCTGTTATTAACTGGACGCCCTTCACGCTTACCGGGTATTCAAAGTTATTTTCGATCTCGTTTATCTATCCCTGCAGGGCGAATCTTGCCACTCCATGGTTATTATACGGGCGGATGGTATCCATTCCATAAACAAGAACGCATTGATGATCCTAAAACCACCGCTGCTGTAGGCGCTATGCTTTGCTTCTTAAGTAAGAATTTAAGGCTACCTAACTTCTATTTTAGATCAACAAATATGGATCTTTATTCAACAGTCAAATACATTGGATTGTTGGATAATTTAAACATGATTAAAAATGAAAATGTCTATTACCGAGATATAAATTTAGATGATCCGGATTATGATTTTCCTGATCTGTCTTTTGAAATACGAGGTACAACACGGCTAGGTTTTAAACAACTTGAAGTTGATCGCTGGCCGGCTTCTCCGATCTATATTTTGACCATTGAAAACGGCGATGTTGCTCGGCGTTTAAGTGCTCAAGGCGTGGTACTTGAAGTGACCTTAGGTATTAAAAATAGGCAAAAAATGGTCGAGAATTTTTATATTAAAGACATAAAAGCATCTGATGGACGAGCTTGCAATAAAAACCAAGATGTTAAACTGAGTTTAAATACAATGGTTAACTCCGGTTTAATCAGTACCCAATATTGGCTTGATAGTGGAATGATAAAACGATGAATAACATAAATGAACAACTGCCTAAATCTTGGGAACACGTTTACTATGCATCAGCAGAAGCAATTGAATGGGTTAATCAAACACGTCATTCATCCAAACGTTTAAATAGTGAAGCAGATAATTTAATTCTTGATTTACGCCGTTTGCGTAATAGCGCTAAACGATTAGGTGAGGTCTCTACCAAATCGGTTGCGGTCGGTTTTTTTGGACTTTCTCAAGCAGGAAAATCATACCTGATTTCGGCACTTGCCGCAGGAGATAATGGCAAACTTGAAACGGTTGTCGATAACCAAATTTTAGATTTTATCGATCATGTCAATCCGGTAGGAAGTGGTAAAGAAGCGACAGGTTTAGTCACGCGTTTTAGTCGAACCGCTAAGGGTGGAATTGCCAACTATCCGTTAGAGTTAAAATTGTTTAGAGAGATAGAAATTGTCAAAATATTAATTAATGCTTTTTTTAAAGATTTTGACCAGCAAAAAGTCTCTAATAAAATTGAATTTTCACAATTAAATCAGTTAATCCAACGGTTGGAAAATAAAAAACAAACCAGTTATGTCGGCGGTATATCGGAAGATGATATCGTTGAACTTTACGATTATTTGTCTGAAAATTTCGGCAACGCTTTAGAAGGATTAAAAGGGGGATATTGGGAAAAAGCAGTACATTTACTTCCTTATCTATCTGTTTCTGAACGAGGCGAGCTGTTTGCGGTATTATGGGGTGGAATTGCAGAGCTAACAACAATCTATATTCAGCTTGCTAATACGTTATCTCGTTTACATCATGCTGAAACTGTGTATGCGCCGTTAACTGTTTTGATTAAAGAGCAAAATGGTATTAAATCGCAAATTGACAGTATTATGAATGTAGACATCTTAGAGCGATTAAATACCGATAAAGATTCATCGGTTACGATAACGCCTATTAACGGTGAACCAACGGATTTATCTTTGGCGCAACTGGCTTTTTTAACAGCGGAATTAATCTTTCCATTAGTGAACAAAACGCGAGTTTCAACATTTGAAAAAGTTGATTTGCTTGATTTTCCGGGATATCGAGGACGCTTGAATTTAATCTCGATTTCAGATGTTAAAGAAGGTAATCCCATTTCTCAACTATTATTACGGGGTAAAGTTGCCTACTTATTTGAAAAATATACCGATAGCCAAGAGATGAATGTATTAGTGGTTTGTACACCTTCTGATAAGCAATCTGATGTGAATGATGTTGGGCCGGTGCTTGAACGGTGGATCGGTAAAACACAAGGTGAAACACCTGAAAAGCGAGCAACCAAAGAAGTTGGCTTGTTATGGGCGATTACCATGTTTGATAAACGGATATGTACATCGTTGACCTTGTCGGAAGATAATCTTAAAAATAGTTGGGGTAAAGGTGGATTATTACAACAAACTATTTTAGAACGTTTTGGAAGTTATGATTGGCTAATGAATTGGTCAAATAATCAGAAATTCAACAATGTTTATTTGGTTCGTAAACCTGGTTTTGATGTACCGTTTTTAAATGTCGATCCTGCTACACGCCAAGAACTGTCTCATAATGAGAATTATCAGACTAAAATGGACGTATTAAAAAAGACTTTTATCGATAATGTTGATGTTCAAGAGTATGTATCTCAACCAAATGAAGCGTGGGATGCCATGCTTAAACTTAACGATGGCGGTATAGGTCGAATTAGTCAATATTTAGAAAAAGTAGCGATTACTGAAGTAAAACAACAACGTATTGTTGAGCAATTAAATGAAAAAATTGATTACATCACAAATATGCGTTTTGATACGTGGTACCAAGCTGGTAGTGATGAAGAACTTGGTAAGAAAAAACACGTTATCGCAGATGTGGTGAAAGAGTTGCAGGGTAAAGCATTGTTATTAGGTGAATTACTCAAAACTTTAGAATTGCCGGATCAAACAATTCGAGCTTTGTATCATTCCAACCATGTAGAAAACCAGATAGCTAAAGATAATGATGATAATTTAGTCGGCAATTTATCCAATGATTTTGGCTTTAATACTGAATTTGACCTTTTTTCGGACATGAATAGCAATTTAACCAGTAAGCCAGCAGTGACTTTGCCGACTGAATCTAAATTTGCTAAGAGTGTTTTTACAACTTGGTTAGAGCACTTAAGAAATATCGTGCTGGATCAGCATATTTTACAGTTTTTTGGTTTAAGCCAAAAATCATTATCTTTTATTGTTGAAGAGCTTATTACAGGAGCCAATCGTTTGAAGATTGAACAAAATTTAACTGAAAAAATCTTAAATAACGAAAATACTGGCAGTAAACGTGATGATCTTGAATCAAGACAGATAAGTACAATTCATACTCAATTATCTGATTATATTGCGTGGTTAGGTTTTATTGAAGGTCAGGTGGATAACATTCCAATGAGTCGTGTTAATCATGGCAAGCGTATATTTGCATCACCGTTAAATGAGTTTGTTATGCAATCATCTCACCAGTTGCCAAAATTGGATAATAATACTAAAAATTATTCTCAATTTGCGATATTTGATTGGTTTATAGCTTTTGCTACGCTTGCACAAGAAAATGTCGGACATCATGCCGGACGGGAAATAAGTCAGGAACAAAATAGTCGTCTGGGTGAGATTTTGGCATGTTTTAAACAATCACAAATTAAATTGGATGATTTCTTGTAAATTAATGCAATAACAAAGTGAAGTGACAGGATAGAGGACATTATGGCATTAAGAATCGAATTAAATGGTTATAAACCAGGTATAGCTAAATTTTTGGCATATAAATGGAATGGTAGTGCTGATATTGAAATATTGATTCAACGTAATCAGGATAGTTATTATTTGTCTGGATTAAATCAATGGAGTCCAGAAAAAAGTTGGCATACGTTGGCTGATATGACTGTCGAACATGAACAGTTAACCGGGCTTGTTGGTGAATGGCTGGTTGATTCGTTATTAACTCAAGAAAGTACTGCACGATTTTTGGTACAGATTCGTGATAAGCAAAACGAAAATTACAGTGACCGAGGCGTCATTAACATAGCTGATGGTGTGATGACGTCAGCTGCATTAAACACGGTTACTACTACGTCTGATACGCATCTTGAACCTGAGGAGTGTGTAGATGTAATCCCCGATGACGAAAAAATGGATGGCGAAACACAAACCATTTACGAGCCTGAAATCGAAGAACAAATTATCGAAGAACCTGTTGAACCCGTCGTTGAGGAAGTCGTTACATCCGTACCCACATCTGAAACTGTAACGGATGAGACGTTGACACAACCGATTAAACAAAAAAGAAAATCAGGTTTAATATTCGGCTTGATCATTGCTATTTTACTGGTAATTGTTATGGGTATCGCAATTTGGTATTTTCTATTCTTCCAAAATCAACAAGCTAAAGACGCTGAACCGGCTATGTTAGGTCAATGTAGTTTAAGTCAAGTAGGTGATGATGATCTCACTTTTATTCAAAAATGTTTGCAAACTAAACCACTGACTCCAATGATTATTCAGTTGATCAATGATGCTAAAAAAGCAAAAAAATGTAATATTGCTCAGCGGTTATATGCTAATCAATCACAAGTAAATTCAACCATTGCCATTTTGTATGCCAAAGAATATGACGAAAAGTATTATCAAGCTAATAGCTGTTTTGAAGCTGATAAAGAAACGGCTATTTATTGGTACGAAACCGCATTGAATAATGATCCCGATAATAAAGACGTAAAAGCACGGTTAGCTGAGCTACAAAAGTAGGTAGGAACAAAAATGGAAAATTTAGCTATCTCAAAAATTATGTTTGTATTGAGCTTAACTTGTTTACCCTTGATAAGTTTTGCCAATGAACCGCTTAAACAGCAAGGTAAAACAACACTGTATCAACGCGTACTAAGTACGCCAACGTGTGAGTTAAAAAAAGATATTAGCGAGGTTACAGGACAGCAAGTTCCTGCATTTTCTCGCTATTATGTTTATGAACGTAAAAATCAAAATAACCAAGAATGGTTAAGTGTTGGGCCTGATTCCTATGGAAAAACGGTAGGTTGGATTAATGGCTCATGCGCAATTGAATGGAATATGCAAATGACCTTGGTTTTTACTAATCCGGTTGAACGTGATCCTTTGCTATTTTTTAAAGATAAAGATTCACTCACGGCAATTGTTGATTCTGAACATCCAGAAACATTATTAAAACCCATTCGTGAGGCATTAAACGTTAACCAAACTTCGCCAAAAGTTATCGCTCAAGAGCCGGCGGAATTTGTTGATTTTAAAAATAACTTCTATTTATTACCTATTTTACAAGGTGAAGAGGTCATGA
The DNA here is from genome assembly GCF_026536645.1 of Gilliamella sp. B3801. Taxonomy (NCBI): domain Bacteria; kingdom Pseudomonadati; phylum Pseudomonadota; class Gammaproteobacteria; order Orbales; family Orbaceae; genus Gilliamella; species Gilliamella sp. B3801. The sequence goes on along the minus strand of NZ_JAFNNR010000004.1, from coordinate 60,616 downwards.
ATGGACAAGGGTTTTATGAGCGTATATTAGAAGTCGCCTCTGTCAGTAAACAAGATAAATTAGTGGCAACAACTCAGAACGTTAAGTCATCCACTACCACTCAAAAAACAGATGATAGTACTAATCAAGTCGCTCCTTTTAAAGCTGCAATTGTGTTTGTGATAGACTCAACGATTTCCATGGATCCGTATATTTCAAGAACCAAAGAGGCCGTTGAACGCGTTTATCAGCATATTGAAAAAGAGAAGTTACAAGATCAAGTTAAATTTGGCTTGGTGTCATTTCGATCAAGTTTAACCGCATCCGATAAACTTGAATTTGTCACAAAAGTTTTTGCCGATCCAAACCAAGTAAAAAATCGTGAAGATTTTAAAAAACTCAGTGCATCACTTAAACAAGCCTCGGTATCAACGGCTTATTTTGCCGAAGATTCATTTGCGGGGGTTGCACAAGCGTTGAATGATATTAATTGGAACAGTTTTGGTGCGCGTTATATGATTCTTATTACGGATGCAAGTGCAATTCCGGGGGATGATAAACTTTCAAGCACCGGTATGGATGCTGCGCAATTAAGGCTTGAAGCACAGCATAAAGGGGTTGCGATTTATGCACTACATTTAAAAACGGCAAGTGGCGAAAAAGATCACCAAATTGCTGCGACGCAGTATTCTGATTTAACGTACAATGATTTTATTCATAAATCACTTTACTACCCTGTTAATGCCGGTAATGTGAATGAGTTTGGTCAAAAAGTTGACTCTTTAGCCAAAGCCTTAGCCGAGCAAGTGAAACTTGCTTATAAAGGTGAAGCGTCAATAGGTAATGCGATTAATGCTAAAGATAGTAATGCCGATATGTTAAATGATGCATTATTACTGGGTAAAGCTATGCAGTTGGCTTATTTAGGTGAAACTAATGGGTCTAAAGCGCCTTCGGTCTTCAAAGCGTGGATTGCTGATAAAGATTTTATTAAACCCACTATTCCAACAGCTGAACCTCGAATCTTATTAACTAAATCTCAATTAAGTGATTTAAGCGATATTGTTAGTAAAATCGCCAATGCAGCAAATGATGGATTAATTTCTGCCGATGATATGTTTTCGCAGCTACGATCGGTTGCTGCTGCTATGGGGCAAGACCCAAGTAAATTAAAATCGAACGCAGTCACAAAAATTGCCGATTTGGGGTTACTTGGGGAATATTTGGATAATATCCCTTATAAAAGCGATGTAACGGGGTTGGATCAAGAGACGTGGAAAAGTATGAGTGGTCTTGAGCAAGAAAAATTTATTCGTAATTTAAATAGTAAAATTCGTTATTATCAGAAATGTAATGCGGATGTTGATCGTTGGATTTCATTAGCGGAAGGTAGTGATCCTCGTGAAAATGTTTATCCTATTCCTTTAGAGATGTTACCGTAAACAGATGCTAACGATAAAAAAACTTGCAATCACGCGCTCAACTGGTAAATCTTTTTTTAGTGTTAACCTTCCTGCGCTGACCGTTAAAGCGGGTGAGGTGGTTATTATTCGAGGTGATAGCGGTTCGGGTAAAAGCACATTACTTGAAATGATAGGTATGATTCTAAAGCCTGACCATATTGGTTGCTACAATCTTACTATGGATAATGGTGACGTTGATATTGCTCAACTAATCCAACACGATAAACTGGATAAGTTAGCGGATATGCGCGCAAATTATTTGGGCTTTATGTTGCAAACAGGCGGATTACTCCCTTTTTTAACGGTGTATGATAATATTTTGCTTTCATTAAATGTGTTACAAAAAAAGGTGGATAAACAACGATTTGATTATTTAGTACAAAAGTTGAGTATTTCACACTTGTTAAGTAAATATCCTAAACAACTCTCGATTGGTGAAAGACAGCGAGCTTCTTTTATTCGTTCAATTATCCATAAACCTGCACTATTACTGGCTGATGAACCGACTTCAGCGCTTGATCCTTATAATGCCAATTTATTATTTGATTTAATAATTGAGCAAGCTCAGCAGGATAATATTGCTGCCTTGATTGTGACCCATGATTGGCAACGTATTGCTGATAAAGGATTATTTACTTTAACGTCTCAAATTACCTCTTCCCATTCATCCGAATTTTTACCCTTACAAGATGAGGTATAAGCGATGATCACATTATTATCGAAATGGCGGCTTATTACTCGGTTATCTTTGTCGGATTTATGGTACGACAAGAAGGTTTCATTTTGTATTATTGCATCGGTGATCTCGGTAATTACCCCACTGTTGCTACTCTTTAGCTTAAAATATGGTGTTGTTTCACAGCTTCGCCAGCAGTTACTTAATGATCCGCAAAATTTAGAAGTTAAAATTGTGGGTAATTTACAGTTAGATCATTCAATGTTTGAATGGATTGCCCAACAACCTGAAACTGCGTTTGTGATTCCGTTGACACGTTCCCTTAATACTCAAGCTGATTTAATGAAAGATAATCGTCATTTTGTTAATAATGCTGAAATTATTCCGACAGCTAAAGGTGATCCTATAACCCAAAGTTTACCGCTCTTGCATCATGAACAACAGATTTTAATATCCGCTTTAGCCGCAGAAAAAATGCAGGCAAAGGTTGGTGATAAAGTAAAAATGGTTGTGACAAGACAACTCGATGGCAAACTGGAAAAAGGTATAGTCGAGTTAGAGATCATCGGAGTGATTCCCGAAATTTATTATAGTCGGGCTGCCGCATTTGTGTCTTTAGCGCTTTTAATTGATATGGAACATTTTTATGACGGTTATCAAATAAATATTTTTCAATCAACCACAGGGCTTGTTAATCCGCCAGAACATAACTCATTTGCTAGAGCACGTATTTATGCAAGGTCACTTGATGATGTAGCGCCTTTGTCTTATAAACTACGTCAACAAAATATTGAAACACGTACTCAAGCTAATGCGATAGAAAATATGCAAGCGATAGATCGGGTTCTCAATTTTATATTTAGTGTCATTGCAATAACGGCTGTATTAGGGTGTATTTTATCTTTTACAGGATCATTTCTATCTAATATTGAACGTAAACGCAAAGATATCGCTTTGATGCGATTACTTGGATTTAAATCTAAAGGGATTATGCTGTATTTAATGACTCAAGCCATGATGCTAAGTTGTTTGGCATTTATCATTTCTTGCCTACTTTTTTTATTTGGCAACTATGCCTTTAATTTTGTGTTAGGTAAAAATTTAGTTTCACATCCAGTAGTTAGCCAATTACAATTTTATCATTTTATTATCGCATTTTTACTTACTTTATTGATATCAGCTATTGTAGTAACGGTAGGAGGTCGACGTGCTGTTAAGATTCAGCCAGCAGAAAGCTTGCGCGAAGTATAATCATAAAAAATGGCATTATTGGGGACTAATCTTAAGTTTTATCCCTTTATGCAGTTATGCTGAGCCTTGGGAGAGTAAGTTTTATAATCCTAAACCTGCCAGTGATGATGTGATTTTGCCGATGCCTTGTGATGGGCGTTTGGTGATGAAAAGGGTATTTACGTCTACCAATAAACCACTTGAGGATGTAAAAGTAATTTTAGGCAGTAATCAAAAAGAGTTAGGTTTTGCTGAATACGCAACACCTAATTATATTTCTGGTAGCTTTTCTAATGAAAACGAAGAAAGGTATTATTTAATCGGTAAATATGAAATTACAGCACTACAATATCAAGCGGTGATGAATGATACTTGTCCAACGGCTAAAGTGAATTTGATTTTCCCTGTGACTAATATTAGTTGGTTTGATGCTATTGCATTTAGTAATAAATATAACCAATGGTTACTGGAAAACCAATCTCAATTAAAAGCGTTGCCAAAAGGCTATGTACGTTTGCCAACGAATACCGAATGGGAGTACGCTGCACGGGGTGGCATGAAAGTCACTGAATCTGAATTTCGCGAGACAGTTTTTCCTATTACGAGTGGTTTGGAAAACTATGCCTGGTTTTCAGGGGCAAAGTCAGCCAATGGAAAATTACAACTTATTGGTCGGTTAGCTCCTAATCCACTGGATCTTTATGATATTTTAGGTAATGCCAGTGAAATGATGTTTGATTCATTTAGAATGAATAAATTAGATCGTTATCATGGACAACCAGGAGGCATGATTATTCGGGGCGGTAGTTATTTGACTCCTGAATCTTCAATAACAACTGCCTTTCGTAGTGAAAAGCCTTACTATGATAATAAAGGTGCTTATCAAAGCAAAGATGTTGGATTTCGTTTAGTGTATACCACTGAAGTTATGCACTCTAAAGTTTCGATTAAAGAATTAGAAAAACAGTGGAACGAACTTGGTAATGAAGTCGAATCGTCAAATGATAACAATGTGGTGAATGAACTGGAAAAAATTACTAAACAAGTTGAAGATGAAAAAACTAAAAAAGAGTTAAATCAACTTAATCTACTTTTACGAAGTGCGAACCAGTCACGGGATGAGCAGCGAGATCGTTCCATTCAATCTGCCTTACAATTGGGGGCTTTTTTATGTGCGAATGTCTCTGATCTTAATGATAAATATGAATATAATCATAATTTATATAATACAATGATTAATGAAATTTGTGATGCAAGCGACTCAAGTGAGCTAGAGAGTACAGATATGTGTTCTAAAACAAAGTTAAATAATTTAAATCAAGTTGTTATTGATTCAAGAAATGCACGCAATTTTATATTAAAATATTATGCTGATACTATTGTTAGCACTGCATCAAATTACGAAAAAAACACAATTAATGAACAAGCTAAAGCAACACAATTTATTTTACAAAGTAGTGGAAAGGCAAATATGAGCGATTATTTAAAGCTCTATTTAAAACATATCAATCAATACATTGTATCGGGTAAAATAGAACAATCAGTTTGGTTACAAACCTGCAATGAAATTAAAGGAAGGAAATAATGAAAAAAATAGTTGTCATAATAACATTATGTTTATCTGTTGTCTTAACTGGATGTCAATCATCAGGGTGGAGAACTAAAGACGTTGATCCTGCATTAACCAATAGTAATACATCTCAATTTTTTAGTAAATCAGCCTGGCAATCGTGTGTCGTTGGTGCAGGATTTTCTGGTCTTAGCTGTATTTTAGTTGGCGGAAAACCGGGTGTTTGTCTGGCTACAGCAGCGGTAGGGTGTGGTGTATTAATGGGCGCTAATTATTATCTTGATTCTAAGCGTGCTGAGTATGCAGATGAAGAAATGCGCATTGATGCTTATATTTATGATATTCAGCAAAATAATATGGAAGTACAAGCTGTCACTCAAAATGCGCAAGCTGTATTGGATAAAAATTTAGCAACTTTGAAAGTGTTAAATAGTCAGATTGAAAATAAAACGTTGAGTAAAAGACAGATTAAAAATGAGTTGAAGCAAATCGATGCAAATATTGCTTACTTAACTGACAAATTAGATCGTATGAAAGGCATTGAAAGTGATTGGGTTATGCTTTCAGCAAGGGAAAAACAATCAGGGATTAATATGTCAAAATTAGATAAACAAATTAATCAGCTTCATAAACAGATAGCATTACTTGAAAAACAAATTAATGTGGTAAGTCAACAACGTTCAGCAGTACAGGTGAGCTAATGATGAAAAAAAGATACCTTATATTATTCAGCCCTATTTTGTTGTTAATGGGCTGTTCAACCACAACCGAACAGTGTGATCCAACGAATACGAATATCGGTTTTTTTGATAAGATAAGTTGTCATTATTCTGGCAACTATCAAGCCCGAATTGATCAAAAACAGCAAATTTTAGAAGATGAAAAAAAGGCAAATCAACAATTTAAAGCGATCTATGCCAATATCGAACGACAGAAAAATGACACTGCCTTAAGTATTAAGCAAAAGCAAGCACAACAACAAAAATTGAAAGATGATTTAACGAGTTTAACCAACGAAATTAAAGAAAAAGCGAAAGATCGCGCAGACTTGCAAGCACAAGTCGATGATATTGAAAAACAACTTAAGCAAGTGAATAATTCAAATTCTTCAGAAATTGAAAAGAAAGTTGAGTTAGATAAATTAAATAAAAAACTTCAACAATTACAGAAAGCTTTGAATATCTAAATTTGCGTATTCATTATATCAATAGTTAGCAAAAGCGATGTTTAACATAAGGAAACAAATTAGCAATGCAACGTATAACCAGAATGTTATTTGATCCTAATGATTTAGATAAAATCTCGTTATTTGATCAATATAATTCAGTTTTACAATTGTTAAAGCCTAATGTTAGCGAACGTAGTTTTTCGATTTTAGCAATACCGAGATTAATTGAAGGCGATCATTGTCTTGGTTGGTATACGCATCTTGAAGGTCAACCCGTTGCCATTGAAGAGATTATTAATGAAGCAGATAAAAAGCAGATTGAAAAAACACTTCAAACGCGTTTAAATGATATTGAAAATACTATCAAAATCAAATCATTAACGGAAGATCAACAAACGCTGATTTCGGCTTGGTTACCGAGAATGAGAAGTTTAGGTAATGTGATTTATGTCATTAATAATGAACCTGTGATTGTTCATCATTTTGATGAGCCAATCCTAACTAATGAAGTGGCTCCAGCCTTTCCTGTCAAGACAACAAAATCATTTTGGCGTAGGTGGTGGTTTTTGACCTTAGCACTTGCTTTTGTCGGGTTACTTGGATATCTATATTATTTATATATAAAAGATAAAGCACCCGTACCTATTGCTGAACTATTACCACCAACGACCTCAAACAATCCCACTTCTGAAGTAATTAGCTGTATTTCACAGGAAGAAATCCAAAAAAACGAGCAAACCTCTAAAATGGTGATGATATTTGATAACTCCGCTTCGATGTATTTAACGCTTACTGAACCTCAAGCAGAAATTGAAAAATATTTGTCAAATGGGATTGATCATCTTACTTTCGAAGAAGCCAAGCAATATGAAGAAAGAATGACCCGATTACCGAATCGACTATCGAGTAGTAAGCAGGTTGCGTTATCCAGTATTGATAAAATACAACCTAATATCAATATTGCTCTTGTCACGTTAAATAGTTGTCCTGTCGCAAAGGCATCTGCATTTTATCATTTTGATAATAGAGAAAAATTGAAGAATGAAATTAATCGTTTAACACCATTAGAATATGATAGTGCTACTCCGTTATATAGTGGTGTAAAGCAAGCCAGTTCAATGCTTGATGGCGTAAATCATGATGATTATATTTTAATTATCAGTGATGGTGACGATAATTGTTCGGAAGATAATATTTGTACTTTAGCCAATGAAATTGCCAACCAACAACCACGTTTAAAAATAAATATAGTGGACATTGTGGGACAGCATAAGATTGATTGTTTAGCGGATAAAACGGGTGGAAAGGTCTATATTGCTAACAATGTCACCGAGCTTGTTGAACAGATGAATAAAGCGGTTTCTGATATGAATATCAGTAAACCTTTGTGTGAATAAGTAGCATTCGAATAGGATATTATTCAGTGATGATCTTTAATATTTGGATGTTCATGTTGAAGCTGAGGTAAAATTAGAATGATCTGTAAGGAAGTTAATTTATCATGCAGCGAATAACACGGCATTGTTTTGATAGCAGTGATTCACAAAAAATCAATTTATTAGAACAATATAATTCATTACTATCGTTATTAAAATCACATCTGACTGAACGGGCTTTTTCTGTCTTCGCTATTCCAAAATTGATAGAAGATGATCATTACATTGCATGGTCTACCAATCTGGAAGGACAACCCATATTATTAAGCGATATCAGTAATGAACTATATCGACAAACGGTAACGATAACGTTACAAACACGTATTATTGATATTGAAAATACCGTTAAATTGATGCCGTTAACCACTGAACAACAAACACTGGTTTCATTTTGGATACCAAGAATTAAAAGTTTAGGTAATTCAATTTTTGTCATTAATGATGAGCCTGTTATTGTTCATACGTTTGAAGATCCTGTTTTACCGCCTAAAGTACCCGAACCCAAGCTTCCAACCAAATCGACTTGGCGTTGGTGGTCTATATTCCTTTTAGCATTGCTATTACTGGCATTAATTGGTGGGCTTTGGTATGTCTTTTATCCATTTAATAAAGATAGTGTGGATGAAGCAAGTCATGTTTCAGCACCAGTAATAACACCTGCTGATGAAGAGAAAAAACCTCAATTAGAGCCAGTTGATGTTCCTATCCAACCTGATCCAGAAGTTAAGCCGGATCACCAACCTGTTGAGCACACAGAAACAGTGGTTGAGGAGAAAAAACTGGAACCTGAAGAAAAGCCTAAACCAAAAGTTAAAAATCCTGCTAACTGTATTACCAAAGAAGAATTGGTCAGTAATCCCAATCCATCTAAAATGGTGATGGTATTTGATAATTCGTTGTCGATGATTGTGACATTAGCAGAGTCACCCGCTGAGGTTGAACAGTATTTTCAGTATTTGGGTTATGGTTTTCCACGCTATATGTCGGAACAAGACAAGCTAAACTACGAAAAACGTATGACTCGATTACCAAGCCGTTTATCAAGTAGCAAAAAGGTTGCTTTAACTAGCATTGATAAAATACAACAAAATATCAATATTTCACTAGTGACCCTAACGGGCTGTCCATCGGCCGAGGTTTCACCTTTTTATAGTTATAAAAACCGTGGAACACTGAAAAATAAAATTAATAAACTGACGCCAACCGCTGCTGGTAGTGGGGGAACACCACTTTATAATGGATTAGAAAAAGCTAGTAATATGCTTGATGGAGTAAAACGAGATGATTATATTTTAATTATCAGTGACGGTGAAGATACCTGTACTCATAAAAATATCTGTACATTAGCTCATCATATTTCAGTCTCAAAACCTCGTTTAAAAATCAATATTGTAGATATTGCTGGTGAACATAAGATTGATTGTGTTGCAAATGCGACAGGGGGCAAGGTATATATAGCTCAGACACCAAAAGATATGATTAAACAGATGAATAAAGCCGTTTCAGATATGAAAATTAATCGCCCTGTATGCCAATAAAGAATAAGACAGATGAATATTCATCGTAGACTATTTTAGCGATGTGTATTAATAAAAAAACCAGACTATTTTGAGTCTGGTTTTTTATTCCAATTTGAGCTAATTAAAAATCTAAGTTAGCTGCTTTAAGAGCATTTTCTTCGATAAATAATCGACGAGGTTCAACTTCATCCCCCATTAGTGTGGTAAATAGTTGATCCGCTTCAATAGCATCTTTAATGGTCACTTGTAACATTCGACGACTGGTTGGATCCATTGTGGTTTCCCATAATTGTTCTGGATTCATTTCACCCAACCCTTTATAACGTTGGATAGTCAGACCACGGCGTGATTCTTTAATTAACCAATCAACGGCTTCTTCAAAAGAACTAACCGGTTGTTTTCGTTCTCCTCTTTGGATATAAGCACTCTCTTCTAAGAGTTCTCTTAACTGTTTACCCAAATGACAAATGTTACGATACTCATTACTGTGAATAAATACCTGATCTAATGCATAGTTATTATCTACTCCATGCGTTCTCACTTTGATGACAGGTACATAAAGTTGTGTTTTTTCATTATATTCAGCTGAATAACGGTAACTACTACCATGTTGTTCTTTATTCGATAAATTGTCGACAATGGTTTTTGCCCAATTTTCGACTAATTGCTTATCTTTAAGTATATTTTCATCTAATACATCATGGTAAACCAGCTCAGACAGTAATGCTTTAGGATAACGGCGTTCCATTTTCGCAATGAGCTTTTCAACTTTTTGATACTCAGCAATCAATCTTTCTAAGGCTTCGCCAGCCAGTGCAGGCGCATGATCGTTAACATGCAATGAAGCATCTTCAAGCGCTAATGCTATTTGGAATTGCGTCATCGCTTCATCATCTTTGATATATTGTTCTTGTTTCCCTTTTTTCACTTTATAGAGTGGTGGTTGCGCAATATAAACATAACCACGTTCGATAATTTCGGGCATTTGACGATAGAAAAAGGTTAATAGCAATGTTCGAATATGTGAACCGTCGACGTCAGCATCGGTCATGATAATAATGCTGTGATATCGCATTTTATCTGGATTATATTCATCACGACCAATTCCACAACCCAATGCCGTAATCAGTGTAGCAACTTCTTGTGAAGAAAGCATTTTATCAAAGCGAGCTTTTTCTACATTCAAGATTTTACCTTTGAGCGGTAAAATGGCTTGGTTTTTGCGGTTTCGTCCCTGTTTTGCAGAACCGCCCGCAGAGTCCCCTTCCACTAAGTAAAGTTCAGATAGGGCAGGGTCTTTTTCTTGGCAATCAGCCAGTTTACCCGGCAAGCCACCTAAATCTAATGCACCTTTACGCCGTGTCATTTCACGCGCTTTACGAGCGGCTTCACGTGCTCTTGCTGCATCAATAATTTTACCTACCACGATTTTTGCATCAGATGGGTTTTCAAGCAGATATTCCGCTAATTTTTCACCCATTACCGATTCAACAGCCGATTTTACTTCTGACGAAACTAGCTTATCTTTAGTTTGAGATGAGAATTTTGGATCAGGTACTTTGACCGATACAACCGCGATGAGTCCTTCACGAGCATCATCACCGGTCGCACTAATTTTCGCTTTTTTGCTGTATCCTTCCGCTTCCATATAATTGTTTAGGGTACGGGTCATTGCTCCACGAAAACCGGCTAAATGGGTACCGCCGTCTCGTTGAGGAATATTATTGGTGAAACAATAAATATTTTCTTGGTAACCGTCGTTCCACTGTAAAGCGATTTCAACACCTATACCGTCTTTTTCCGTACTGAAGTAAAAGATTTTTGGATGAATCGGGTTTTTATTTTTATTCAAGTATTCAACAAAAGCTTGTATCCCACCTTCGTAGTGGTAATGTTCGCTTTTACCGGTACGTTCATCAAGCAATCTGATTGAAACACCTGAATTTAAGAATGATAGCTCACGTAAGCGTTTAGCTAAAACTTCATAAACAAATTCAATATTAGTAAAGGTTTCTGGGCTTGGCCAAAAACGCACATAAGTACCCGACTCACTAGTCTCGCCAATGATTTTTAACGGCTCTTGAGGGACACCTAAATGGTAAACTTGTTGGTGAATTTTTCCTTCACGATAAATGACCAATTCTAATTTATCAGATAGGGCATTAACGACGGAAACACCCACACCATGTAAACCACCAGATACTTTATATGAATTATCATCAAATTTTCCGCCAGCATGTAATACCGTCATAATGACTTCAGCTGCTGAAACTCCTTCTTCTTCATGGATACCGGTTGGAATACCACGACCATCATCTCGTACTGAGACTGAATTATCAGGGTGAATGATCACTTCAATGTGATGACAATAGCCAGCTAATGCTTCGTCAATGGCATTATCAACAACTTCAAAAACCATATGGTGAAGTCCTGTTCCATCATCAGTGTCACCAATATACATACCTGGACGTTTTCGGACAGCATCAAGTCCTTTAAGTACTTTAATGCTAGAAGAATCATAAGAATTTGACATGGATCTCTCGACTTGTTTGATTTATTTATATCATTCTGTATATTTAGGAAATTATACCAGATTTTATGTGAAAAATCTTATCATTTTCGTCAATCATATGGGTTACTTGGTCTTGGCTAACCGCTGTGATAAACACTTGTGAATTCGCCATTTTTAAGCGTTTAGCTAATAACGCTCGTTTATGATGATCTAATTCTGACGCGAAATCATCAATTAAATAGACACAAGGTTGTGCGCTTTGTTTTGAATAATATTCACCTTGCGCAAGGCGTAGTGCACACATCAATAATTTTAATTGTCCCCGTGATAAGAAATCTTCAACAGGTATATTGTCAATACGCAAACGGATATCGGCTTTATGTGGGCCTAATGAAGTATAGTTGAGTAATCTATCTCGTTCATACTGTTTGTGTAATATGTCGCTATAATTAATGTTTTGTTCCCACCCTTGATAATATTGACAATTAAGCAGATATTCTGGCAAAAAGTCATGGCAGGTTTGTATGATTTCGGGAAAAATATACTGTGAATACTCCGAGCGAATTTGACTTATTTTTTCAGCAATGGGAGCCAGCTCTTTATCCCAAGGTAACAGTTGATTATAACTCGTGGATTGTTTTAATAAGGCATTACGTTGCTTAAATAACCGCTTTAAATTGTTCCATAAATGGATAAATTCAGGATAATGATGAAAACACCCCCAATCAATAAAAGCTCGTCGATATTTAGGCCCACCAATAAGTAAATCAAATCCTTCTGGTGTAATTAATTGAATGGGTAAGAGTTTAGCAAGATCGGTTAATCGAAATCCCTCATCACCATCAATTTTAATTCTATTATCATTATTACGTGCTTTGACTAACCCAATGGTTCGGGTTTGTTGATTAGATGATTCAATTTGGCTAAATAACGTTAATTCAGATTGTTCATGCTGAATAATACGATTGGATTGTATATGTCTAAATGCTCGTCCATGACCAAGCATATAGATAGCTTCAAGTAGGCTAGTTTTACCACTACCATTATCGCCAACAATAAAGTTGAAATGGGGGGATAAACACAGCTCGGTATAAGATATATTACGAAAATGATGGATTTTGATCTGTGAAAGAATCATATAAGCTAAGTTATTCCGGCCTAAGCCGGAAAGGTTAAATTTGATTATAAGCGCATTGGCATCACAACATAAATGGCTGACTGATCATTAATGTCTTCAATTTGTACACTTGATGTGGCATCAGTTAAAAGTAGTTGTACACTATCGCACTTCAACGTATTTAATATATCTAATAAATAGGTCACATTAAAGCCAATTTCAAGTTCTGCTGAAGAGTATTTTACATCAACCACTTCTTCTGCTTCTTCTTGTTCTGGGTTATTTGCTGTAATTTTTAATTGGTTGTTGTGAACATGAAGTCGGATACCGCGAAATTTTTCATTGGATAAAATGGCGACACGTGATAACGAATTTCTAAACTCTTCGCACGAAACTTCTAACGGTTTATCGGGATTACGTGGCAATACTCGTTTGTAGTCAGGGAATCTGCCGTCAATCAGTTTTGAGGTGAAGGTAAAATCACCGAGATTAACTCGTAAATTATTATTACCAATTTGTATATTGATAATATCGTCATTATCACTCACCAATTTTGCCAGTTCAATAACGCCTTTTCTTGGTAAAATTACAGAACAAGACGTTGCAATATTTTGACCAATCGGTTGCGAACAAAGAGCAAGTCGATGTCCATCGGTTGCAACAGATTTTAAAAGTCCATCTTCGATTTCAAATAACATACCATTAAGGTAGTATCTTACATCTTGGTTAGCCATCGAAAACTGGACGGCATCGATAAGACGTTTGATTGTTTTTTGTGGTACAGAAAGTTCGACATCGCTTTGCCAGTTTTCTAAGTTAGGAAAATCACTGGCAGGTAGTGTAGATAAGGAAAATTTACTTCGACCAGATTGAATCATCAATCGATTGTCATCAACAGTTATTGAAATCTGAGCATTGTTGGGTAAATTTCGACAAATATCAAGAAACTTTCTCGCTGGGACTGTGGTTGCACCGGGTTCGTTTGCTTCCGTAAGCGGGATATGAGCAATCATCTCTATTTCAAGATCGGTTCCCGTCATGGATAGTGTACTATCACTTACTTGTAACAATAAATTGCCTAAAATTGGTAGCGTCGGGCGACTGCTTAAAGGCGCACTAACAAGTTGCAATGGTTTGATAAGTTTTTCTCGATCAATAATAAATTTCATAATGTTGATTCTTTTATTAAGTTGATAATGTTCGAATTAAATTGGAATAATCCTCTTTAATATCATTGCTTTCTTCTTTTAATTCAGCGATCTTTCTGCATGCATGTAATACAGTCGTATGATCTCTTCCGCCAAAGCCATCACCAATTTCAGGAAGACTTTTATTTGTTAATTCTTTTGCCAATGCCATGGCAACTTGCCGCGGTCTTGCAACAGAACGGGAACGACGTTTAGAAAGTAGATCTGAGACTTTAATTTTATAATACTCTGCAACCGTTTTTTGGATATTATCAATAGTAATTAATTTTTCTTGTAAGGCAAGTAAATCTTTCAGAGCATCTTTAACAAAATCAATCGTAATGGATTTGCCCGTGAAATTTGCATTGGCAATTACCCGATTTAATGCGCCTTCTAGTTCTCGCACATTAGAACGTAATCGTTTAGCAATAAAAAAAGCGACTTCTTCCGGTAATTTTATATTATTTTCTTCGGCTTTTTTCATCAAAATTGCGACTCGTGTTTCAAGTTCTGGTGGTTCAATCGCAATCGTTAAGCCCCAGCCAAAACGTGATTTTAAGCGATCTTCAACACCATCAATTTCTTTGGGATAACGGTCTGAAGTTAAAATAATTTGTTGGTTACCTTCTAATAATGAATTAAAGGTATGGAAGAATTCTTCTTGCGATCGCTCTTTATTGGCAAAGAATTGGATATCATCAATCAGTAATGCATCAACAGAACGATAGTAAATTTTGAACTCTTCTATCGCATTATTTTGCAGTGCCTTTACCATATCTTGAACAAATCGTTCTGAATGCATATAGACTACTTTAGCATTACTTTTGACTTCCATGATTTGATTGCCTACAGCATGTAATAAATGGGTCTTACCTAAACCTGTTGAGCCGTATAAAAATAGTGGGTTATAAGCTTTTCCTGGATTTTGAGCAACCTGTTTGGCAGCAGCTACTGCGAGTTGGTTGGATTTACCTTCAACAAAGCTATTGAATGTATGTTTATGGTTTATTCCCGAGTGATAGGTATGATTATTGTTACTTTCTTTGGTTGTTTTCCAAGCCGGCATTACGTCCGTTTTAGGCTGATTATTTTTAGTTTTTTTTTCCATTGACAATGTTGATCCCACCTCAAGGTATAGCTTTAGGGAATCATCATTGAAAAGTGTATTGATCAATTGAGATATGTTGTTAAGGTATTTATTTTTTACCCAATCTAATACAAATCTGTTTGGTGCATAAATATAGAGTTTGTTATCAATCATTTCCGCTTGCAATGGGCGAATCCATAAATTGAATTCCGTTGTAGGAAGTTCTTCTTGTAGTTGAGAAAGACATTCTTGCCAGATAGCGGTAGGCACAAATCACTCCTTTAATTTTTATTATTAACAGCACATCGTTAATTATAATCTTTTTTGTGGATAATTTATAGAGTTTTAATGTTTATTCACTAACTTATTAGCAATAAAAAAACCCGGATTAACCGGGTTTTTATTGTTTTGGAAATCGAAAATTAGTGAGTTGTTTCTCTAACTTGTTGAAGGTTAGTTGCTTTCACTTCGATTTGTACACGACGATCTGGTGCTAAACATGCTTTTAATGTAGCGCCACGTTTGCCATTACATTCGCTGCCAGTTACTGGTTGAGATTTACCTACACCACGAGCACTGATGATCTCAGATGGAACACCTTTAGATACTAAGTATTTCATCACAGATTGAGCGCGTTGTTCTGAAAGTTTTTGGTTATAGTTTTCTGAACCGATACGGTCAGTATGACCAATTACTACGATCGCAGTTTGAGTAGGGCTAAGTTTGATAAGATCTTGTAATAATCTATCTAACTCTTCACGACCTTTTTCTTTTAAGTCAGCTTTTGCATAGGCAAATAGAACGTCAGCGTTTAAATCGTAAACTCGTTCAGAAGTTTTAACAACAACTGGAGCTTCAACAGCTGGAGAACCTAAACGGTAAGTGATACCTAAGCTTAAAGTTCCTGCATCTGGAGATGCGTCAGTTTTAGTATGGATGTGGTTAACATATTGATACTCTAAACGAGTAGAGAAGTCTTCTGCAAAACGGTAGTCTAAACCTAATGCATAAACTGGAGAAACGTCAGTTTTTGTTCCGCCTTTGCCATAACTTTCTTTAACGTATCCACCGTTTTTCCATTTAGCGATAGTGATCATTGCACCTGCACGACCATAAACATCTAAATCATCAGAGATGAAAGATAATGGATAGCTTAATTTACCAGTTAAAGAAACACCTTGAGCAGAAACTTTACTATGACCTACGTCATAAGTTTTACCTGCATTGTGGTAAGATCTTTTATATTTAGCAGAACCTAACCAATCATAACCTAATTCGAATGCTAAATATGGGTTAGCTTGGAAGCCAAGGAATGCACCACCAGCAACATTACTTTTGTCAGTTGTGCTGATTTTAACATCACGACTAAATGCACGTACTTTACTTTGATCTAAACTATAAAGTTCTGACCAGCCTAATTTACCACCAACGTAAAAAGTGTTGTCTTCATATGCTGCATTTGCCGCAGTAGCTGTTAAGCTCGCAACTGCGATTGCTAGAGCTAATGTTGTTTTTTTCATTTTGTTGCCTCAACTTGAATGTTGTTATAGACGTTGTTTGCTTTCCTTTTAATTAAATTTTACTTTAAATAAAGGATCGATTACTTATTGTTTTTAATTATGATGCACATAATTTGATTTCAATTATAGCATATATTATACGCAGATCTATAATTAATGACACTTTATGTAAAAAAAGTTTACACAATCTTTTAAGTAATTTTATTGATGACGATATAAAAGTCATTGATTGTTGTTGATAATAAGTTCGCCATGATGAAAAAATCGGCTTCTAATTTTTTATCAAATTCATCAGCGCCAATATCCTCATTCTCATCTAAAACACTCGAATCAAATTTTATTCGCTTCAATGTTAAATCATTATTGACGATAAAATTCACACCTCTTTCGTCGATAATTTTCACTTTTGTTATCCATTTTCCCGAATCAAAATGTATCATCATTTCATCACTGGTGATATCTTGATTTTTGCAGCTAATAATCCCGTTTCCTTCAAGTGGATCTTTTAATTCGGCTTGATCACCTAATATAAAAGGTGCAAAGTTCAGTTTTTCTTTGACCCAAGTTGTCATGATTTGCTCAACTGGTTTTTCAATGGAGAGCGGTGTTAATGCAAGAACTCCCAATTCCTTACGTAGAATAGCCAAAATATCTTCTGCTTGCTTAAAACTGCTGGTATCAAGAATAATACGTTTATTTATGGTGTCTATCCATAACCAATAATGATTGTATTTACTAAATGCTCTAGGCATAAGGTCGATCATGACTTCATCTTTTAACGTTGCCTTTTCATTTTTAGTTAACTTTCTACTCAGTGCTTGTTCTTGTTTATCAATTTTTTCAAGTAGAGCTTGTTTGATAACAGGAGCCGGTAAAAGTTTTGTTTCTTTTTTTATACGTAATAAAAGGTGACCTTGCATATCAACAATAAAATCATCGTGATAATTATCATTATAAGGTGAAACCCAACCCATTTTCATGGTATCTATATTTCCACATGGGGTAAAAGGTACCGATTTGATAGCTTTTTCAATAGCGTTTTTGTCAAGTAAAGTGTCATTATTAAGTTGGTAAATAATGGCATTTTTAAACCAAAGCATAATTTTGATTTCCTAAATTTATTTTAATGATATCCAAACTGTATCAGGATTAATTTGATTAAATCGTTTATCTATATTGTATGGGGTAAATAAAAAGTATTGAAATTAAAATTTATAAGAGACTCCCATATAAAATGAGGTTACAGTGCTTTTGTTAACCATTGGGCTATTAGCTGCATCACCGGTTAATTTGTCGACATGCATGCCACCGAACAGATTAAGATGTTCGGTTAATGCATATTGTGCACCTATTTCGATATAGGGTGTGAAAGATCCGTTAGCATGATAATAGCGTAAACCAGAACGAGAAGATTCTTTATGTGATATCCCATAGTAATAATTATTGTGTTTGTTATTTGCCCAGTTGATACCTATTGTTGGAACAATAATTAAATTACCTAGCATAAATGGTACGCTGTAATCGGCATTGACTAAGATGCTATTACTTTTATTTAGCATGTCTGCTCCAATGCTGCTTGAAAAACTGCCCCAATTGGTATCAATAGAGTACTCAAATTCTGCTAATAATGTTGCATGACGGCTATCAAGCCGTTTTAATTGGCGATTATTTGAGTCGTGTGGTTTGAATTCATTATCAAGATAACGAGCACCGATAGATAAACTTTGATTATCGTTATTAAAAACATACACACCAGCCGATAGATCATCGATAAAAAATGTATCATTATCGTAATCGATATGGGGAACTGGATAGTAACTGGAACGATAACCTTTGTAAGGTGAATTTGACCAACCGCCACCAACACCGATAAAAGTAGGATCTGCTAATGCGGTTTCACCAAATCCTAATGCAGATAACGCTAAAATAGGAATTATGCAGTGTGATTTTTTCATAGGGTTTATATCCATTTGGGTAACAATGCTATCCTCTAGCAGAAAATTATTTCGCTGAGTTTGATACTATCGTCACACAATCTATACAGTAATTGTACATTGTAACAAACAATTTTCTTGAATAATAATGCCACATTTTATCGTGTTTGAATATGGATTAGTGAGATAATTATGAGTAAACCAACTTTAGAAATGATTAATAGTCGTCCTGACGATGCAACATTATTAGCTGATGAAGCTAAATATTGCTCTTTTGGTGATACTGTTCATTATGTTGAACCACCAAAGATTTTTGATGGTTGCGAAGGTAGCTACATGTATGATAAAGAAGGTAAAGCTTTCCTTGATTTACAAATGTGGTATTCAGCATGTAATTTTGGCTATGCTAATGAGCGATTAAACAACGTACTTAAAAAGCAAATTGATACTTTACCACAATGTGCTAGCCAATATTTGCATCCAACCAAAATTGAATTAGCTAAAACCATTGCACAAGGTATGGAACAGCGTTTTGGTTATCAAGGACGAGTTCATTTTAACGTTGGTGGATCACAATGTATTGAAGATTCTTTAAAAGTAGTACGTAATGCTACTGGTGGTAAGTCATTAATGTTTGCGTTCCAAGGTGGTTATCATGGTCGTACACTTGGCGCATCTTCAATTACTTCTAGTTATCGTTACCGTCGTCGTTATGGTCATTTCGGTGATCGTGCTATGTTTGTTCCTTTCCCATATCCGTTCCGTCGTCCAAAAGGCATGACCGCAGAAGAGTATGGTGAACACTTAGTTGCTGAGTTTGCACGTCTATTTGAAACTGAATACCACGGTGTATGGGATCCAAAAGTAGGACAAGCTGAATATGCTGCATTTTATGCAGAACCATTACAAGCAACGGGTGGTTATATTGTTCCACCTCGTAACTACTTTAAAGGTTTGAAAAAAGTATTAGATCAATATGGAATTTTATTGGTTGTTGATGAAATCCAAATGGGCTTTTATCGTACGGGTAAACTTTGGTCAATTGAGCATTTTGATGTTAAACCTGATGTGGTTGTCTTTGCCAAAGCGTTAACCAATGGTCTTAATCCACTAGGTGGTTTATGGGCACGTGAAGAGTTGATTAATCCTGAGGTGTTCCCTGTCGGCTCAACGCATTCAACGTTTGCTTCTAATCCATTAGGTACAGCAGTTGGTCTTGAAGTGTTAAAAATGACGTCAGAAACTGATTACGAAACCATGGTTATGGAAAGCGGTGCTTACTTCCTTGAAGGTTTAAAAACACTTGAGAAGAAACATAAAGAGATTGGTGAAGTCGATGGTTTAGGTCTTGCGCTTCGTGCCGAAATCTGTACCGAAGATGGTTTTACTGCTAACAAAGCGTTAGTAGATAAAATGGTGGATATCGGTATGTCAGGTGATCTTGATTGGAAAGGTAATAAAATGGGCTTGGTGCTTGATATCGGTGGTTATTATAAAAACGTGATCACTTTTGCTCCATCGCTACATATTACTCGTCAAGAGATTGATCAAGGTATCGAACTACTTGATCAGTTAATTACCCGAGCGAAAAAAGAACTTTAATTGTTAATTTCTAACCTTCCCGTCAACTCATGTTGGCGGGACTGCACATGATAGCCAATCGTTTAAATATATTTATGAAATACATCAATCAGCTAGAACCAAATGAATTAGTCGACAATTTTTTGACTTATCCACCGCATGATTTTACGGCGTGGCTGAGTGAAAATGGTGTGCCTGCTTTTGCTGCAAAGTTTGATTTATTAACTACTGCTGATGATGATTTTAAGCATAAGATCCAAAAACTCCCTTTTTTTAAAAAATGGCGACATTGGTTACAGCCGAAAACTTGTTTTATAGGAACAACCGTTTCTGAATATGCTCTATTGACCGATCAGGTAGAAGCAGAACAGTTAGCGGATAACATTAAAACCGCATATACAAAAAAGTATCCTTTTGTTATTGTCAAAGATTTGCCTTTATCCTCGCCTTTACTTAGCGAACAAGACAATCATTATTCGAACCAGCTTATTTCGGCATTAAAAACAAGAGGATTTATTGAAGTTGAAGGACAAGCATTAGCTTGGTTACCGATTGATTTTAGTGATTTAAATGATGTTTTTTCACGATTTTCGTCCAGCCGTCGCAAGAATTTTAGACGTAAATTAAAAGCTCGCGAAAAATTAGAGATTAAGGTTTTGCATAGTGGTGATGAGTGCTTTTTTGATGATGAGGTGTTAGATCATTATTACCAACTTTACCTCAATGTGTATCAACAGAGTGAGGTTCATTTTGATTTACTGACCAAACCGTTTTTTATTCAATTGCTGCAAAGTAAATTTATCCAAGCACGCATTTTTACCTATTATCACGATAATGAACTAATTGGCTACAATATCTGCTTTGTCGTAAATAATATGTTGGTCGATAAATATATTGGCTTGGTTTATCCTCAAGCTCGTGACTTTAATCTTTATTTTGTTAGTTGGTTTTTCAATCTGGAGTATGCCATTGAGCAAGGATTTAGTCACTATATTGCGGGTTGGACAGATCCTGAGGTTAAACGATCGTTAGGTGCGCAATTTACTTTAACCAAACATTTGGTTTACATCCGTAACCCATTATTAAGATTTATTTTAAGCAAATTGATTGGTCATTTTGAAAGTGACAAGGAGAAAGTAGCATGACATATCCTATTATACTCAATTTCGATCAGAGTGTAGGCGAGATTAATAATGCTAAAATAATTGATGTAACTCAGTGGCAAGATACGATTCGCTTTGGTTGCTCTGAAAAAAAATTCTGCCAATTTAAAGCTGAATTACAGCAATCCTTACCTGAACATTATGGTACAGTCTTTATGGGAAGTGGTGATTATCACCATATTTCATTGTTGCTTATTGAACGGTTGGCTAAACACTATTCCGCCGATAATCCAATCCAAGTGATTGTGTTTGATAATCATCCTGATAATATGCGCTATTTATTTGGTATTCATTGTGGTTCATGGGTTAGCTATGTGGCAAGTTTACCTTTTGTCAGTCATGTTCATGTGTTAGGTATCACATCTCATGATATTGGACTTTCCCATTTTTGGGAAAATAGATGGAAACCCCTTTTTCAGAAAAAACTGACGTATTGGAGTTTGGATGTCAATGTGTCGTGGGCAAAAAAAATAGGTTTGGGGCAAGCTTTTCGCCATTTTTCTACTCCAGATGATCTGATTGCTAGTTTCTTATCCGAACAATACCATAGCGCCGAACCTGTGTATTTATCGATAGATAAAGATGTATTAAGTGAAAAGGTCATTCACACTAATTGGGATCAAGGTCAATTACAAACTTATCATCTGCTTGATACCATTACTTCGTTAAAGCAACGTATTGTGGCAAGTGATATCACTGGTGAATTGTCAATATGGCAACCCTCTAATTGGTTCAAACGGTTGCTGAGTTCATTAGATAAACAACCCACTATTGAGGCAGATAACTTACACAATTGGCAACAAGCACAACATCAGCTTAATTTAACATTATTAAAAGCTTTATCAGTATAATGACAAGTTTAGAAGCTGTAGCTGATTATTTAAGAAATCAACTACAGTTTGAATTAACTTTTATTGATGATTATCAGCGTTTTGCTTAGCCAATTGGCTTTCCGCTAAAGCTAAAAATAAGATACCTGATACAATAAGAATGGTGCCAATTAACTTATATAATGTGATTGGTTCATGAAACAGCCATATCGAAGCTATCATAACCGTGACAACTTCAAAGTGAGAGGCAGCAAAAGCTGGCCCAACAGGGGCTTTTTTTAATAAAGTCATCCAAGTAAAAAAAGTTAAAACATAACCAGCGATAGAGATGTATATCCATGGATTAGTAAATACCCTGACTAACCAATCAACACTCATTGCTAGTGGTTCGGCATGGATGGCAGTTAATTTAAAGCTACATTGTGCAATAGTATCGAAAAAAAGTAATACCGTAAAACCGATTAAATAGAATCTAGCCATATTAAGACATCCCTACAAAGATTACGCCAGCAGTAATGAGTAACATACCAATGAGTCGGTAAACAGTTAATAGTTCTTTGAAAAGCACTCGACCAACTAACATAATGGTGATGATATTAAATGATGCCAGCAACACCCCTTGAGAAAGCGGAACCAATGTTAAAAATGCTAACCATAATAAAAATTCTGCAACGTAAGAAATTATACCAATCCAGATCCAATGATTTTTAGCCAAATCAACCCAGTAATACCAGCCATCTCGATTATTAGGGGCGGTTGCTGCGTATTTAAAAGCAACTTGCCCTAATGTATCAAAACAGATATTACTAACCCAAAGTATAATCACTAATAGCGACATTATGAATTGGTTCCTTCTGCTATTTCATTGAAGAATGATGCGCACTCTTTAATGACTTCACGACGTTGGCTATCAATTGTAATTAAATGATAACTATCATTAAGTACCACTAATTTTTTTGATCCTGAAACGTGTTTCTCAACTAATTTAGCGTTGGTTTCAATATCAGCTATGTCATCATGACCAGAATGCATAATCAAACACGGTGAAGTCACCTTAGGTAGTGCTTGGCGAACGTTTTTAGCTAACAATTGCATTTCGGCCAGTGCAGGAAAAGGATTTCCAGCAAGTCCGGCAGATGCCGCATCACCACTCAGCATACTTTCCGATACAACGGCTCGGATCCGCTCATCTTTAAGCCCATAAGGTGGCTTTTCGATGAAAGAAACCTTTTGGAAAAGCCCCAGTTTTTTCAAATACACCAGCAAGAAAAAGAATTTTTTAGCCCAAAATGGCATGCTCCAACCATCATAATAAAAAGTTGGTGCTAAAACACCCACACCTTTAATTTGCTCTGGTCTATCTGATGCAAGTTTAAGCGCAAGGAGTGCGCCCATGGATAAACCGGCAACAAAAACATTATCAACATGTTTTGCTAAAAAATCAGCACCATCTTTTACACTTTGATACCAATCTTGCCAAGTGGTTTTACAAAGATCCTCTTCAGTACCACAGTGACCCGCTAATTGTATAGCATACACGGTAAATTCGGCTTTATGTAAACCATTAGCTAAAATACGCATTTCGTTGGGTGTACCTGTTAAGCCATGTATCAAAAGTACACCATTTTTGTTACCCGGTAAAAAATAAGATAAATCTTCAATTGTACTCATTATTATTCCTAATTATTTTACCATCATGACAGGGATAAGAGCATCTTGAGTTTTTTTCAGTGCTGTCGTGACATCGGCAAAACGTTGAATAGCACAGTGTTCAATCTTGTTGGTTTCACAATATTGAATCAATTTGTCTTTTGCAAATACAAAGTCCACATTATGAGATACACAATAATCGGATGTGCCATCACCTACATACAGTATTTGTGGAAAGAATTGTTGTTTTTTAACATGATTACATTTGCAATTTCCACTTTGTTTAATACAGTTTTTATTCGCATAAGGAAACTCAAGACGCCAACTACGCCCATTATCATGCATTAATTTATTGGCATATATCGGGATATGTGTTATACCGTGTCGTTTTAAAACAAATTGAATTGCGTAATCTAACCCATCACTCACAATATGAACTGGGATATTATTCTGTTCAGTATAATCAATGAATGATTTAAACGTTGAATCAATTTCGATTTGTGATAAAACGTGATTGAGTTCATCTAAACTGGCATCCATTAAGGCAATTTGTTTACTCATGCACTCTTGGGAGCCAATTTTACCGTTAACCCATAACTCTTCAAGCTCATCACAACCATCTTGACCAAAATGACTCAGCAATGTATCTGTTACATCTTTGACACTTATGGTGCCATCGAAGTCACACAAAACAATAGGAGTTTGATGTTGTGTATAAGATGGTGTATATAGATGACTAGTAATTGATGAAAAAGTATTCATATTTGAAATAAAAATAGTCTATTTATATATATTGGCGCAAATTTTCTCACAGAGTCGCTTTGAACATTGTAGGCTCTTTGTATATATTTTGTAACGGAGTTAAAATTGTCTGTATAATAAGGATTCTTTTAGCACAATTTACGGTAATGAGAACCTAAGATGAGTGAACGTATTTTAATCATTGAAGATGATCAAAGGTTAGCTAATTTAATAAAAGTTTATCTGGTTCGCCAGGGATATCTTGTTGATTGGCATAATAGTGGTGAAGGTGCAGAAGAAAAAATTCAAGAAATAAATCCCGATTTGGTTATTTTAGATGTGATGCTTCCCGAAAAATCTGGTTTTGATATCTGTCGAGATATACGGACATGGTTTACAAACTATATTCTTATCATGACGGCGAGTGAAGATAATATTGACGAAATTGTCGGTTTGGAATTGGGAGCAGATGACTATCTGGCAAAACCAGTCGAGCCAAGGTTATTATTGGCACGCATTCGAGCTTTACTAAGACGAAAGCAAATTGAATCCGAGAAAGAAGTAAATAAAGATCCCGTCACGGCAACGAATAATAAAACGTTGATTTTTGATAATCTGATTATCGATGATGAAAATCGAAAAGTATTACTTGAAGGTCAAGAAATCGATCTCACCACAGCAGAGTTCGATCTACTTTGGTTGTTGGCGAATAATGCAGGTAAAATTTTATCTCGTGATGATATTTTTTCTCAAGTTCGAGGTATAGATTTTGATGGAACGGATCGTTCTATCGATGCTCGTATTTCTCGATTACGACGTAAGTTACTTGATGATCCTGATAACCCTTCACGTATTAAAACGGTTCGAGGTAAAGGTTATCTATTTATGAGAGAAGGGGATAATCATTGAGACAATTATTAGCAAAACCGCTGTTTTTTAATCGTCGGATTGTGTTTTATCTGGTTATCTTACTTTCACTACAATGTATTATTGCCTATGGTGCACTACTCGTTTTTGATTCTTTGCCTTCTTCATTAACGGATATTCCTGATGACCACATTGTCTTTCGTGAATCACAACGAGGTACGGTCAATCTGATTCGAATGCAAATTAATGAGAATAAAGATCGTCCTCTGCAAGAAGTGGTAGATGAACTGCAACCCTATTTTGGGTATCCGATTGAAGTTTTACCGAGTCATACTTCGTTACCCCATTCCATCAATAAAGAGCTAGCAGAACTTGGATTTGCCTATGATGGTGACAAAGAAGTGGTCTATATTGATTTAAAAGAGGGGCATCTTCTTCAGCTAGGCCCTATTATGATGCGGGATATTCTAGAATCAAACACGATGTCTTTAAGTGTTTTTCTCGTTATTTGGGCGCTTTTTAGTGCAATTGTCTTTTTTATTTTAATCTATTTTGCGTTTAGTGCTGTTTGGAAGGATTTGGTTAGCATTAGACAGACAGCCGAACAGCTTGGTCAAGGAAACCTTAAAGCGCGCACTGAAAATGTTAAAGGCTGGTTATTTAAACCGTTAGCAAATGTGTTAAATAATATGGGAACACACATTGAGCATTTAGTTAGCACTAATCAAACCATTTCGCATGCAATGGCGCATGAACTTCGTACGCCACTGGCTCGTATGCGATTTGAGCTCAGTATGCTCGAAGAATGTGATGATGTACAAGAAAAGTTATTGCTGCAAAAAGGAATGAGCGATGATATTAATGAACTTGAAACGCTCATTAATGCCAGTTTAAGTTACTTTAAAATGCAGCAAAGTAATATTGAGTTAAATTTAACGTCGGTATCACTCAAGCAGTGGGCGGAAAAAGTTTGTCAATCTCTCGAATTATTCAAACCTAAAGGATTTGAGTTAGTTTGTCACAGTCAAGACGTAAAAGCGCTTATTGATACTAATCTGGTTGAAACCATAGTTAAGAATTTATTACTTAATGCGTTCAAATATGCAACGCATAAAGCGGTTTTAAATATTACAAAACAGAACAATCGAGTTATTATAGAGATTGATGACGATGGTCCCGGTATCCCGTTTGATGCACGTGAAAAAATTTTTATGCCTTTTGCAAGGCTTGATACCAGTCGAACTCGTTCAACAGGTGGATATGGTCTTGGATTAGCTTATGTAAAATTAATGGCAGAGTTTCATAATGGGAAAGCATTTGTTGTCACTAGCCCTTTAGGCGGTGCAAGATTTGTTGTTTCAATAAAGTCTGGTGAAGAATAATTTTATTGGGAATTCGTTTTTAGAAAACAGAAAAGCATATCAATTCAAATCATGCTGTTTTTTCATTTCAGAAAAACAAAAAATTTGTTATATTCTCAAGTCAAATGAGATAAGTAACCAAACTAATAGTTAAAATTTTGTATTAGTTAACAACAATCAGAGGTTTTTATGAGCGGTTCACTACCGACCGAGACAGAGACACGTCCAACTAACTTTATACGTCAAATTATCGATGCAGATCTTGCAGCAGGAAAATATAAAACGACGCATACACGTTTTCCTCCAGAACCAAATGGTTATTTGCATATTGGTCATGCCAAATCAATTTGCTTAAATTTTGGGATTGCTCAGGATTATCAAGGTAAATGTAATTTACGTTTTGATGATACTAATCCTGTTAAAGAAGATGTCGAATATGTTGAATCGATAAAAGAAGATGTTCGTTGGTTAGGGTTTGAGTGGGATGGTGAAATTTGTTACTCATCTGATTATTTTGACCGATTATATGAATATGCGATTGAGTTAATCAATAAAGGATTAGCCTATGTTGATGAGCTTTCGCCTGATGAAATTCGTGAATATCGTGGCACGTTGAAAGAACCGGGTAAAAATAGTCCTTATCGTGATCGTAGCATTGATGAAAATTTAGCATTATTTATTCAAATGAAAGAAGGTAAATTTGCTGAAGGTAAAGCATGTTTAAGAGCAAAAATTGATATGGCTTCACCTTTCATTGTTATGCGTGACCCGGTGTTATATCGTATTAAATTTGCAGAACATCACCAAACAGGCAATAAATGGTGTATTTATCCAATGTACGATTTTACCCACTGTATATCTGATGCGATTGAAAATATTACTCACTCACTCTGTACGCTTGAATTTCAAGACAATCGTCGTTTATATGACTGGGTATTAGATAACATAACGATTGAAGCTCGCCCACATCAATATGAGTTTTCTCGATTAAATTTAGAGTATGCTATTACCTCTAAACGGAAATTAAATTTACTCGTATCAGAAAAAATCGTTGATGGTTGGAATGATCCTCGGATGCCAACTATTTCGGGTCTCCGTCGTCGAGGTTATACGCCTGCTTCAATTCGAGAGTTTTGCCGTCGAATTGGTGTGACGAAACAAGAAAACACGGTAGAGATGAGTACGCTTGAATTTTGTATCCGTGAAGATCTTAACGAAAACGCGCCGCGAGCGATGGCTGTTCTTGATCCTGTTAAAGTGGTAATTGAAAACTATTCTGAAACAATTGATGAAGTTCTCAACGTACCTAATCACCCAAATCGTCCTGAACTTGGTCATCGTGAAGTGCCATTCACTCGTGAGCTCTATATCGATCGTGCTGATTTTAGAGAAGAAGCTAACAAAAATTACAAACGCTTAGTATTGGGTAAAGAAGTACGCTTACGAAATGCTTATGTCATTCGTGCTGATCGGGTTGAAAAGGATTCACAAGGCAATATTCAAACGATTTATTGTAGTTATGACCCTGCCACTTTAAATAAAAATCCGGAAGATGGACGTAAAATTAAAGGCGTTATTCATTGGGTTTCAGCCAAATTTGGTAAACCAGCAGAAATTCGTCTTTATGATCGTTTATTTAATACGCCTAATCCTGGGGCAGCAGACGATTTTTTATCAACCATTAACCCAAGCTCTTTAATCGTTAAACAGGGTTTTGTTGAGCCAAGTTTACAAAATGCTGAAGTTGGACATGCTTATCAATTTGAACGTGAAGGATACTTCTGTTTAGATAGTAAATATGCAACCGATGACAATTTAGTATTCAACCGAACGGTTGGGTTAAGAGATAGTTGGAACGAAGCTTAAATTGACCAGATTTGCCGATATCATGTCGGCAAATCACTTTTTAAATGTGATTACTCACCGATTTTAAACAATTTTGTTTGTTGATCTAAATAACTGAGGATATCTGGCATTCGGTATTTACCTGCCATTGATTGTATATTTTTAGCAGCACTCGTTAGCGTTACCCCAACTGAGGTTACATAAAGCGGATGTTTACTATGACCTCGGACAACTTCCATTAAATATTCACTATTTCCAGCAAAAGGTTTTTTAGCAACGCCGATAATAGGTACTTTTTTATTTAAAGCATTATATAAATGCCCACCCAAACCTATTTTACCCCCATTTAAATGCACATAACCATCAATGACAATTGTTGAAATGTTGCTAAGATCAACTTTATTGAGCAGGGATAAAATGCAAGGTAATTCACGTTGATAAAATTGACCAGAT
This sequence comes from Gilliamella sp. B3801, assembly GCF_026536645.1. Taxonomy (NCBI): domain Bacteria; kingdom Pseudomonadati; phylum Pseudomonadota; class Gammaproteobacteria; order Orbales; family Orbaceae; genus Gilliamella; species Gilliamella sp. B3801. The sequence goes on along the minus strand of NZ_JAFNNR010000004.1, from coordinate 31,726 downwards.
TGATAAGGTGCAACATTATCTTGATAGTCAGTGATTATATTTTGAATGTCAGATTTTGAATCGCACCAATGATTAAATAACACCCCCACTGTTTTTGCTCGAGTATCGATATAATAAACATCAATTGCAAGTATCATATTAAATTCCGTTTCGATAAAACTTATTGATCATTAAATCAATATACTGAGATTAATTTAGTAAAACAAGTCAGTATTTTTAATAATTGGAGTGATTAATTTGATTAAATTTTGTTTTTTTAACATTATAAATAACTTAATTTTTATACTTCATTTTATATTCATAATGAGAAATAGCTATGTAAATAGAAATAATAATCTAACATATAGGGTTAGTTAACCCTATGTTAAATATATAATTTACTATTTATTAGCCTCATTATTCTCAACCTTTATTTTTGGCGGTAATGGTGCTAAATAACCGATGACTAGCATCAGTATTGCTATAGCAATAAATGCAAATGCTTTCAATAATCCCTCAAGTTCAACGCTATCAATCAAAATTAACTTGATTACGACAATAGTTTGGAGTGTTACTCCTGTAAACCATGTAATACGTTGTTGATAACGATGACCAATAGTGACTAAGACAACGGCAACAAGCGTCCATAAAAGTGAAATTGTTGCTTGAATGATTTTGGAATTCCATAATTGATAAAACGACCAAGGTATATCAAGCCATTGACTTAAGCATCTCAAAATCATACTGTTAGTCCATAAACAAGCCATGACAATTAATAGTATGGTAGCAAAATTAGGCAATTTTTGTTTAATGTTAGACAGACTAATTTTCTGATCATCAAATTGTATGAAATAAGCGCTGAATTTTATCCAAATTCGAATCATGAGTAAGGCAAAAATTGCACTCAATTCAAGCGGATTGAATATTGGTATATAAGGCCAATTGATTATTTGACCACTATAAAAGATAAATGTGAATAATTTCACAAATAAAGAAATTATGATAGGGGCTAAACCTATTAACCAATAAGTTTTACTAATCGCAAAATGAGTTAATAATCTTTTTTTAACAAGAAGATAAAATAATAATACAATACCGCTATCCAGGAAGAATAATGTACCGTATTCAATAGTCTCTAAGCCTAGTGGTAATAAACTTAAACAATTCTTAATTTCAAAGAATAACCAATCTAAAGTCATCAAAAACAAACTAATATGCAGGATTAAATAAAAATAATTTTGAACCTTAATTAATCTGTCTTTGATGATATACAAATAAAAATAGCAACTCAAAAAGGCGACTGCCCAAACCATGTTCCAGTTAGTCGTCAATAAATTCGTATTAAACAAGAACGTTTCATTGATTAATAGTAAAAATAACATGATCGGCCAGAGCAGTAAAACAGCAAATTTGAGCATAGTCCATTTTAGTTTTTGACCGATGTAATACCAGACCCATGTAGCAATTAGGAAAGCTAAGAGTAAAATTGGTAGTTTATGTGTTATTTGGTTAATTCTTATAATACTATATAGAATCCAGATTACCCAAGCGTGGCTAGCCAATACAAAAAAAACGATTTTGAAAATGTTACCCAAATTATTTTGATTACAGTAATAGTGCCAAATAAGAGCATTAATTAGTAAAATCAGGCTAATCAATCCTAAAAAGAGTATATTTTCTGTGACGGTAAAGACTAAATTAGGCAAATTATTACAGAAGTATAGCAAACTAAATGCATTAATGAATGCCCCTAGCATGGCAAATTTGAACTGTCTGTTATTGAGCATTACCCAACTTAATGCAGTGCCTTCAAAAAACCAAATTAATACTGTCCATTCAAGATTAAACCAAAGAGCAATCGCTAATGTAATAAAAGAGAGTCCTATTGCAATACCAAACAATGAACTTGTTCTTGATGTAAATCGATTATAATGTAACGTGATAAAAAATATTGTTAAATAAAATATTCCAAATCCTAACGAAGAAAATGTCGGTCCAAGCGACCATTGTCGCGTAATAGCATATTGCAACATAAAGGCAGTTATAGGGGTGCCAAAAAATAAAATAATATCAATAATATGTGGATGATTTTTTTTATTAGTTTTAGGGCCAGCTAATGAGGTAGCTAAAATGCCATAGATTATCATGTTAACGATGATAAAAAACTGGCATTCAGTATAAAACTCGGGGCGAAAATTAATTATTCCCCATAATGAGGTAATTACAAAAGTAAATACAAATCCTATTAAGTTAAGTATTCGCCATGATTGCCAAATACTAATTACTAAAATTGCACTCGAAATGACGGAATAATAACTGAATAATGTAATGTGATTATCTGAATTTGTTGATAACAATATCGGGGCTAGATAGCCACCAATACTGGCAATAATTGCCAAACTCATTGCGCGTTGTAAAACAGCGAATAAAACGCTCACTGAACAGAGGGTGATTAATAAAATAATAGCAACTAAGAATGGAATAAGTGCATAAAGTCTACAGGCTGCAAATATAGTTAAATATAAAATACCTACAGAACCGCCTTGTAATATTAGGGCATATATCCGTTTTTTTGTGCGTAAATACCAACCAAACACAAATAATACTAAACCTAAGATCAGTGCACCAACGATACGAACATTAGGTAAGATTAATTGATTTTCAATACTATACTTAAATAAATATGAAAGACCAAAAAATAGGATAATAATGCCAACTTTAGCTATCAAATTGCCTTGAAAAAGCCAGGTAAAAAACGAATTGATAACACTGGGGGTTTTGCCTTGTTTGGTTGATTGATTTCTTGATTGTGAGCTTTCCCATTGTTGATGTTGTGATGTTTGGATTGACGTTACAGGTTGAATATTCGTTAGTTGTAGTTGCGAAACATTGGTGTTTTCTGATTGCTCAACATATTCAGATTTTTTTTCAGCGATTTTTACATCCTGTTCAATAGTGGCTTTGAGGTTGGAATGAACAAGATCAGATTCTACCGACTTAGTATTGTTTTCTGTTAATTCATAACGTTGAATTTTTTTTTTAGCTCATTAATTTGAGATTGTAAATTGTCTAAGGTTGAATTTAAACACGAACTGATTATTATCACTATTGAGATCAGTACAATGAAAATCAATAGTATTGTAAATGTGCTTATCATATTTCTTATATTTCCGAGATATTATTTTATTAGTTATGGTATATTATATGTAATCGATAACAAATAACAAGGTGAATTACAACACAATAAATGTTTTAAAGATAGCCACATTGTTTACTTTCTTTTATACTATTACTCTATTTTTTACCTATTTTTGGCTTAAAAAGAGTAATTAGCATGAAAATTTTAGCTGGTTCTTCTGCTGTATCTGCATTTCGTATTCATAAACTTCTCTCTGCTTGTTCTGAACAATCTATCCCTATTATGAGTGTTGAAGCACAATATTTGCATTTTATTGATTTGAAAGGTGAATTAACTTCTGCCCAGCAGCTAACCCTTGAGAAATTATTACAATACGGGCCGAAATCGGCTCAGATCACTATTTCGAACAAATCAAACAAAACGCTTTTTTTAGTTATACCAAGAATAGGGACAATTTCACCATGGTCATCAAAAGCCACCGATATAGCGCATAATTGTGGTTTACGACAAATTCAACGCATTGAGCGAGGCATTGCTTATTATATTCAAACGAGTTCACCGTTGACTGATATACAAAAAAATGATTTTTTGGCATTCATTCATGATCGAATGATGGAAACAGTTTTGACTTGTCTGGAACAAGCAGAACAGTTATTTAAAGTCGAACAACCTGTTCCTGTGACTACTATTGATTTGTTAGGTCAGGGGCGTAAGGCATTAGAAGCGGCAAATATTAAATTAGGCTTAGCGTTAGCGTCAGATGAAATAGATTATTTAATTGAAAACTTCCAAAAACTCAATCGTAATCCAACGGATGTCGAGCTTTATATGTTTGCCCAAGCAAATTCAGAACATTGTCGACACAAAATTTTTAATGCCGATTGGATTATAGATGGTGAAAAACAGCCTAAATCGCTGTTTAAAATGATTAAAAATACTTATGAAAAGACACCCGATTATGTTTCTTCTGCATATAAAGATAATGCGGCGGTGATGGATGGCTCTCAAGTTGGACGTTTTTTCGCTGATAGTGGTAATCAAACCTACAGTTATCATCAGGAATATGCCGATATTTTGATGAAGGTTGAAACACATAATCATCCCACAGCGATATCACCTTGGCCAGGCGCAGCAACGGGTAGTGGGGGGGAAATTCGTGATGAAGGCGCAACCGGACGAGGCGCAAAACCGAAAGCGGGTTTAGTCGGATTTTCAGTTTCCAATTTGCGTATCCCCCATTTTGAGCAACCGTGGGAACACGATTTTGGTAAACCTGACCGAATTGTCAGTGCGTTAGATATTATGCTCGATGGCCCATTAGGTGGTGCTGCATTTAATAATGAATTTGGTCGCCCTGCGCTATTGGGGTATTTTCGTACCTATGAAGAATACGTTAATAGCCACAATGGTTATGAGCTTCGTGGTTATCATAAACCAATAATGCTTGCCGGAGGCATGGGCAATATTCGTCGAGAACATATTCAAAAAGGTGAGTTTCCTGCTGGCTCTAAGTTAATTGTGTTAGGCGGTCCGGCAATGAATATTGGTTTAGGAGGAGGTGCGGCATCTTCAATGACATCGGGACAATCTGATGCAGATTTAGATTTTGCATCAGTGCAGCGTGATAATCCCGAAATGGAGCGTCGTTGTCAGGAAGTCATCGATCGGTGTTGGCAACTTGGCAAAAATAATCCTATTTTATTTATTCACGATGTTGGGGCTGGTGGTCTCTCAAATGCAATGCCAGAGCTGGTCAGTGATGGTGGCTGTGGTGGTCAATTTGAATTACGGAAAATTTTAAGTGATGAACCCGGAATGTCACCGCTAGAGATTTGGTGTAATGAATCACAAGAACGTTATGTTCTCGCCATTCACCCAGATAGTCTTGATGTATTTAATGAACTTTGTCAACGTGAACGCGCACCGTATGCGGTAATTGGTGAAGCTACGTTTGATAAAACGGTGACACTACATGATGAGTATTTTAATAATAATCCGATCGATTTACCTTTAGATGTTTTATTGGGTAAAACACCTAAAATGTTAAGAGAAGTCAAAACACAACAAGCACATGGCGATAATTTTTCAACGGCTGATATCAATTTATATGATGCGGTTAAACGGGTTTTACATTTACCGACCGTTGCTGAAAAAACGTTTTTAATTACTATCGGTGATCGCACTGTTACTGGTATGGTTGCACGAGACCAAATGATTGGACCATGGCAAGTACCGGTCGCTGATTGTGCTGTGACAACGGCGAGTTTAGATAGTTATTATGGTGAAGCCATGTCAATGGGGGAACGGGCACCGGTTGCTTTACTTAACTTTGCTGCCTCGGCAAGACTTGCCGTGGGTGAAGCCATTACCAATATAGCGGCAACTAACATTGGCGATATCAAGCGAATTAAGCTTTCAGCTAACTGGATGGCTGCAGCAGGCCACCCAGGTGAAGATGCTGGACTTTATCATGCCGTAAAAGCAATTGGTGAAGAATTATGCCCAATATTAGGGTTGGCCATTCCAGTTGGTAAAGACTCCATGTCGATGAAAACCACATGGCAACAAAATGGTGAACAACAATCGGTAACCTCACCATTATCGTTAGTCATTTCAGCTTTTGTTCGTGTTGAAGATGTTCGTAAAACAGTAACTCCCCAATTACGAGTTGATGTTGATAATACTTTATTACTTGTTGATCTTTCCAAAGGTCATCAAGCACTGGGTGCGACTGCATTGGCACAGGTTTATCGTCACTTAGGGCAAAAAACAGCTGATGTACATGATGCTAAAGAGCTTTTAGCTTTTTATCGGGCTATCCAAACGCTTATCAATCAAGATGCGTTACTTGCTTACCATGATCGCTCAGATGGCGGATTAATTATCACATTAGCTGAAATGGCTTTTGCCAGTCATTGTGGGATTGATGTTGATATTGCAGCATTAGGTCACGATATGATTGCCACCCTGTTTAATGAAGAACTGGGTGCTGTCATTCAGGTGGCAAACGAGCATCTGGAAAGTGTCATGGCATGTTTTAATCAATATGGATTGTCACATACCGTTCATGTGCTTGGTGAAGCAAAGACGGGGCAACAATTTATTATTCGCAACAACTCAGCTGTAGTTTACAGTGAATCACGTACCACGTTACGAACATGGTGGGCTGAAACCACCTGGCAGATGCAACGTCTACGTGATAATCCACAATGTGCAGATCAAGAACATCAAGCGAAACAAAACGAAAGTGATCCTGGTTTAAGTGTAAAACTTACCTTTGATCCTCAGAATGATATTGCTGCTCCTTATATAGTTAAAGGCGTTAAACCCAAAGTCGCCATTTTACGTGAACAGGGCGTTAATTCCCATGTTGAGATGGCTGCTGCATTTGACAGAGCGGGGTTTGATGCCATTGATGTGCATATGACGGATTTATTAAAAGGTCGTGTATCATTGAGTCAATTTAGTACATTGGTTGCTTGTGGTGGTTTCTCTTATGGTGATGTTTTAGGTGCAGGTGAAGGTTGGGCAAAATCAATATTGTTTAACGAAAAAGTTCGACAAGAGTTTGAAACATTCTTTCAACGTGATAACACTTTATCATTAGGCGTCTGTAATGGTTGTCAAATGATGTCAAATTTGAAGGATTTGATCCCTGGTGCAGAATTATGGCCTCGTTTTGTTCGTAATGTATCGGAACGTTTTGAAGCTCGCTTTAGCTTGGTACAAATTCAACAAAGCCCTTCTTTACTATTAAGTGATATGGCAGGTTCGCATATGCCAATCGCAGTTTCACATGGTGAAGGACAAGTTGAAACGCGTGATCAAGCGCATCTAAATGCGTTAGAAGCATCAGGTTTAATTGCTGTTCGTTATATCGATCATTTTGGACAAGTGACCGAGCAATATCCGGCTAATCCTAACGGTTCACCAAATGGAATAACTGCTGTCACATCACAAGATGGTCGAGCAACGATTATGATGCCTCACCCTGAACGAGTGTTTCGAACGGTAACCAATTCATGGCATCCCGAAAATTGGGGAGAAGATAGTCCTTGGATGCGTATTTTCCGTAATGCACGTAAGCAACTAGGCTAAAAAAATCGCCGGCAAATTGTCGGCGATAGCATTTTATCTAAACTAACATATTTATGATTGTAGTGACTGTTTTTGTCGCTTAAGTAATGGTTTTCCTAAAAGAGTATTCATTTTTCGTAACAGCTGATCGGTTGTTTCCCAATTAATACAAGCATCCGTCACCGATACACCATATTTAAAGTTTTCTTTTGGTTGCTCGGAAGATTGATTGCCTTCGTTTAAATTACTTTCAATCATCACACCAATAATAGCATTATTACCTTGTTCAATTTGGTCAATGATTGAGTTCGCAACAATGGGTTGATTTCGATAATCTTTATTAGAATTAGCATGGCTGCAATCAATCATAAGATTAGGTAGTAAGCCTGCTTTTTGCATTTGGATCTCACAGAGTGCAACATTTTCAGCATCAAAATTAGGTGCTTTACCACCTCGTAAAATGACATGTCCATTTGGATTGCCAAGTGTTTGAAGTACGGTAACTTGTCCTTGCTGATTAATCCCGACAAAACGGTGTGCCATAGAAGCCGATTTCATCGCATTTATAGCGACATCTAAGCTACCATCAGTCCCATTTTTAAAACCAACAGGCATTGAAAGACCCGATGCCATTTCACGATGAGTTTGTGATTCTGTTGTTCTTGCCCCAATTGCAGCCCAACTAATTAAATCACCAATATATTGCGGTGTGTTGGGATCGAGAGCTTCGGTCGCGATTGGTAACCCAATTTTGATAATATCAAGTAATAATTTACGTGCTTTTTTTAGACCAAATTCAATATCAAACGAACTATCCATATGCGGATCATTGATCATACCTTTCCAACCAACAGTGGTTCGTGGTTTTTCAAAATAGACACGCATAACAATAAATAGATTATCTTTAACTTCGTCAGCTAGTGTTTTTAACTTTTGTGCATATTCAATGGCAGCATCAGTATCATGAATAGAGCAAGGGCCGCATACAATTAATAAGCGGTGATCTCGGCGTTCTAAAATATCAACTATGGTTTGACGTGATGATGCAATTTGGGTTTCTAACTCAGGTGATAAAGGGTAAAGCGCTTTTATTTCTTCAGGGGTAATTAACATGTGCTCATCTCGAATTCGGACATTATTGAGTGTATCTTTTAACATTTTGCATTCCTTATGAGAGTCATTTAAATATTTTATATGTAAAATATTTATTACATAAACGGACAATATGTAAACACAAAAATACAATGTAGTAAACTAAATTTTTTAAATCTTAAATAATAAAGATTGTTTTATGTGTTGTATCTATAAATTATCTGTTTTTTATAGATTACAATGAATAGATGGATAATGTTATTTTAACTGTAATTAATTTTTTACAACCTATATAGATTAATCGATATAGGTGTAATGACACAGGCTTTAAAACCTGCTGTTAATGTTTTGAATAATTGCAGGAGGGAAGTGATATTTCATTTATATTAATAAATTTTAAGGGGGAATATATTCGGTAATAAATCTCATTTTTATAAATAGGCGCTAATAAAACCTGATAGTGACTTAATCGCTCAATATTATTCGTGCATGGATTAATAACGATAAAAACGTCACTATTAGTTAATTAGTACAATTTAAGTTCGCGCTATCGATTGTATGACTACATTTTTATCAATTCCATCAATCACTTCAGCATGACCAATCTGGGTTGGAATCACTAATCTCAGTTTGCCTGATAAGACTTTTTTGTCACGGAGCATGTGTGGTATATAAGATTCAATCGACATTTGTGTTGGTCTAACAACGGGTAGATTGGCTTTTATAAGTAAATTTTTAATGCGATCGACTTCTGTCACTGAAAGTTTACCCAGTATGGATGCAGTATGCGCAGCCATGACCATTCCCACACTGACAGCTTCACCATGTAGCCAATTGCCATAGCCAAGTTCGGCTTCGATCGCATGTCCATAAGTATGACCAAGGTTTAGTATTGCTCGCATATCTTGCTCGGTTTCATCTGCGGCTACCACTTGGGCTTTAAGCTCACAGCATCGATAAATACAGTAACTTAGTGCATTTACATCTAAATTGAGTAAATCATTAATATGCAGCTCTAACCAATTAAAAAAATCACTATCTAAAATAATGCCATACTTAATCACTTCTGCTAAACCTGCCGAAAGTTCACGCTGTGGTAGCGTTTTTAGACAATGAAGATCAATGACAACTGCTTGCGGCTGATAAAATGCGCCGATCATATTTTTGCCCAATGGGTGATTAATCGCGGTTTTACCCCCTACCGATGAATCAACTTGGGAAAGTAACGTCGTGGGTACTTGGATGAATTGAATACCACGTTGATAAGCTGAAGCTGCAAATCCTGCTACATCACCAATCACGCCACCACCTAATGCAATCAGGATTGAATTACGGGTATGGTTATTGGCAAGTAACGCCGTTAACATCTTGTTCCATGTTTCCATCGTTTTGTATTGTTCACCGTCAGGAACAATAACACAATCCGTTTCAATGCCATGCGTTTTAAGCATGTCGATTAGATTTTGCAAATAAAGTGGTGCAATGGTTTCATTTGTTGCAATCATTACCCGTTGACCTGCTTGAAGTTTAAAATGTTCAAATTCATTAAGAAGGTTTTCACCAATAGTGATGGGATAGCTACGTTTTGCTAGTGCCACATTTAGAATTTTTTGCATAATTATTTCCAAACAAGTTCAAGTCGAGTTAATGTTGCATGTTAGCGATAAAAATGTGGCAGTGCAACATAGAATCATTTAAACTTATCGGCAATTTTGTTTTATGAAATTAAATTTTATATGGCTATATCTATTGTTTTAGCACAAAAAAATTGGCGTGTGGGTGATATAGAAGGCAATACTGAGCAGATCATTGAACTGATCAAGCGCCATTCATGCCACGACCTGATTATATTCTCTGAACTGGCTTTATGTGGTTATCCACCAGAGGATCTTATTTTCCGCTCCGATTTTAAAGCTCGTTGCCAAAAAGCATTATTGTCTATTCAAGATGCAAGCAAGCAGTGTGCTGTTATAGTAGGTCATCCATCTTGGCAAAATGGAGAAATCTATAATTCACTTTCATTTTTTTCTGAAGGAAAACAGTTGGCTTGTTATCATAAGCAACTATTGCCAAACTATGATGTCTTTGATGAAAAGCGCTATTTTACAGCCGGAAATCAAAGCGGTGTTGTCTCTTTCAAAGGAAAGAAAATAGGTTTATTGATTTGCGAAGATCTTTGGCAAAATGATCCTATCGATCAGCTTAGTGAACAAAAAGTTGATTTGGTGATCACAATAAATGCTTCTCCTTATGATTATCAAAAACAGAAAAATCGTCAAGCATTGATCCAAGATCATGCTACACGAACACAACTACCGATTGTTTATGTTAATCAAATTGGAGGGCAAGATGAGTTAATCTTTGACGGCGGTTCGTTTGTTTGCAATGAAAAAGGTGAGATTGTTTGTCAACTTAATCATTTTGAAGAACAAATTACTCATTTTGAATTTGGTCTCGATCATCCAGCATTGGAAATTCGTCAGAATCATGATTTAGCTTCTGTTTATGATGCGTTAGTGCTTGCGACACGTGATTATATTACGAAAAATGGTTTTCAAGGCGCAGTATTAGGGCTTTCAGGAGGGATTGATTCTGCTTTAACACTCGCCATTGCGGTTGATGCGCTAGGTAAAGATAAAGTACAAGCGGTAATGATGCCGTTTCGATATACTGCTGATATCAGTATCGCTGACGCTAAAGAAGAAGCCGAAATTTTAGGTGTAGAATTTGATATTGTATCAATAGAACCAATGTTTGATGCATTTATGTCGTCTTTAAGTCCAATGTTTGCCGGTACACAAAAAGATACTACTGAAGAGAATTTACAAGCCCGTTGTCGGGGTGTCATTTTAATGGCACTTTCTAATAAACGTCGCAGACTGGTGTTAACAACGGGTAATAAAAGTGAAATGTCGGTCGGTTATGCCACGCTTTATGGGGACATGGCAGGCGGATTTGATGTACTTAAAGATGTACCTAAAACCTTGGTTTTTGCATTATCCAAATATCGAAATACACGATCTTATGTTATTCCAGAACGCGTCATTACGCGTCCGCCTTCTGCCGAACTTGCACCTGATCAGAAAGATGAAGATAGTTTACCTCCTTATGATATTTTAGACGGTATTTTAAAAGGCTATGTTGAGCAGGATCTTTCCGTTGCAGAACTGGTTGAGCAAGGCTATGATGAATCAACAGTAAGACGAGTCATAAAATTAGTTGATATTAATGAATATAAACGACGCCAATCAGCAGTAGGACCTAAAATTACGGCACGTAACTTTGGTAAAGGCAGACGCTATCCGATTACTTCTGCTTTTGGATTTAAGAATTGGTAATATCGAATAAAAGGCAAATAGAGATGAAAAAAATTGAAGCGATTATCAAACCCTTTAAATTAGATGACATTCGAGAGGCGCTTGCTGATCAAGGTATTACTGGTATGACGGTGACCGAAGTTAAAGGTTTTGGTCGCCAAAAAGGACATACCGAGCTTTATCGTGGTGCTGAATATATGGTGGATTTTTTACCCAAAGTAAAAATTGAACTGATAGTTCCTGATGATATTTTGGAAATGTGTATTGAAACAATTATGAAAACAGCACAAACAGGAAAAATTGGGGATGGTAAGATTTTTGTGTATAACGTAGAACAAGTAATACGTATTCGAACGGGTGAAATGGACGAGTTAGCAATTTAATTCATCAAATGTTACTGGATATCAGGGCGTTCTCGCCTAAGCAGTTCAGATGTGACGGCGCCTTGAATCGAACACATAAGTAAAGTCATACTGCCGTTTTTCTCAAGTAATAACAATTTTTCAATCGTATTTGGTGCAGGAATCGTTTTCACACCAACAACAGTACCTGTATTAGTATGCCAAACTTGATTATCATCATTGAGGCTCCGAATTTTAGGATTGGCAATATAAAGCTGGTTATCTTCCATGTTTTTCCAGTTGAGATAATTTAATGTATTTTTGATCTGATTAATATCATTATCAATGATGAATCCCCAAAAATAATATTTGCCAATTTTACCTAAATCCATTGCACTGTCATAGTAACCTTTTATGGTTAAATTTTTGTATTTGATAGGCAGCGAAAAATACATAAAATTTTTACCCGTATCAAATCGATTAGTGACAGGAATATAAGCCAGATTACCGTCAAAAATTTGGACATTGGTAAAACGTTTTAACTCATCTTTATTGCTATAAACAGTATTGAAAAAATTTGGATTACACAGGACGAACGAATCTATTAGTGGTTGTCGATCAGCAGATGCCACAAACGAAAAAAATAGAGAAAATAAACCAAAAATTTTTTTAATCATGATAATGGATAAAGACAAAATGAATTTAATAAAATCTACTGGAACAGATTGTATAATTATTAAGTCAGAATAACAATCTTTAAGCTACTTTTCTTTTGGAATTCTGGGGCGAAATACACCTAAAATTTACAATTGCAACACTTTTTTTGATATTTGTCAGTAATAACAATAAATCTTTCGATAATTAATAACTTTTGTCTAATTATGGAAGACAGATCGCAATAATGATTAATGGATACGAAAATTAGTTGGAGTATTGAGTAAAATACGATAGTTTTGATTTGATTATTAAGTTGGTTAAGTGATTTAGTACAGAATTAAGTAAAAAAATGGAAATAAAATATGAGTTCAACCTTTGCAAATCAAATATTAACAAAATTCTCTGGCTTTAGTGGCATTTCAATTAAAACCTTTTTTGGTGGGTTCAGCATTAGTAGCGATACAACAATGTTTGGATGGATAAGTCAAACGGATTTTTATTTAAGAGGACATACATCATACCGTTCATTCTTTATTGAACAAGGTATGCAACCGCTAACGTTATCATCAGGTGTTTTAACCAAATTACTTGATTATTATAAAGTTAAGGATGAGTGGCTCAATGATCTGCCAAAACTACATTCATTGGCTAAAATGGCAATTGAATATGCTAAACAAGAAAAACATGAAAAAAACGAAATAAAAACGAATCGAATAAAAGAGCTACCCAATATGACATTGTCATTAGAACGATTATTGTGTAGTGTAGGAATTAAAGATGTCGAGACTTATCGTAAAATAGGTTATTTAGAAACCTATCATAAAATTAAGTCTAAAAAAGCTGAAATCTCTAAAAATATTCTTTTTGTCTTATATGGTTCATTGCATCGATGCCATGTTGCATCATTATCAAAAACGACTAAAAATGCAATAGAGACTGCATATCAAGCTTTTTTAAAGCAACGAAAAAAAGACTAACATTTCAATCGTCATTTTTGGGTGTTAATTGCACAAATAAAATAATCACTATAGTTATCTAAAAAGCATTCCTGTTTAATGATAATTTTAGATAACTATATTTATGATGATCAAAAGATCAGTTATGAAGATGATCTTCTTCTAGGTGGACGTCTAAACGCTTTTGGCGCTGGTAAGTCAGTCAACAAGGCCGAAGGATCATATTGACTAACAGGGATTGCATGCGCAATGGCTTTTTCAATGGCTGGCAAATTTTGTGAGTATCGTTCACAAGCTAAAGAAATTGAATTACCTTCAGCACCTGCTCGTCCAGTACGACCAATACGGTGACGGTAATCATCGCAATCATCAGGGAGATCATAGTTAAAAACATGTGTTACATTCGGAATATGTAATCCCCGTGCTGCAACATCTGTTGCAACGAGAATATCAATATCACCTCGCGTGAATTGTTCCAAAATAGATAAACGTTTTTTCTGAGCAATATCACCCGTTAATAACCCAACTCGATGACCATCAGCAACTAAATGACGCCAGATTTTTTCACATGCAATTTTAGTATTCGCAAATATGATACAACGCTCAGGCCATTCTTCTTCAATAAGTGTTTGCAATAAAGCTAATTTATCTTCATTGGAAGGGAAAAATAGTTCTTCTTTAATACGATGCCCGATTTTCTGTTCTGGTTCCACTTCAACATATTGAGGATTATTCATATGCTCAAAAGCAAGTTCACGCACATTATGTGTTAATGTTGCAGAAAATAACATCGTTAAGCGTTTTTCGGGTGGTGTCATATGTTTAAAAATCCAACGTACATCTCGAATAAAACCGAGATCAAACATACGATCTGCTTCGTCTAGAACCACAACTTGAATTGATTCTAAATTGATATATTTTTGTTTAGCATAATCAATTAAGCGACCTGTTGTTGCAATTAAAATATCTACACCTGCGGATAACATTTTTAATTGTTTATCATAGCCATCACCACCATAGGCTAATCCCAATTTTAGTCCGGTTTCTTTAGATAATAACTCTGCATCATGATAAATTTGCACAACTAATTCACGCGTTGGGGCAATAATGATAGCCCTAGGTTGATTCGCTTTATGATCTGGCAAGGGTTGATGATTCAACAAGTAGTTAAATGTTGATGCCAAAAACGCCATTGTTTTGCCTGTTCCAGTTTGTCCTTGACCGGCGATATCAATTCCTTTTGTAGTAAAGGGTAAAGCTTGTTCTTGAATTGGAGTACAATAAACAAACCCTTTTTTCTCAAGTGCTTTAATCACTAATGGATGAAGCGGAAATTGATTAAATGTTGTTTTTGTTAGATAAGATTGAATCATTGTGGTTTTAAGTTTAATTATCGGAATAGTGGGATTATAACATATTAAACTTACGGTCATCACTAATAATTATACCCTATTATAATAATTACTAGCGAAGAAAACGAAAATATCCTAATATAAAACCATGTAATTCTATATTTGGAGAAAATAAATGAGCAATAATATTGTTTCTCTTTCTGAAACTACTTTTGATAATACAATCAAAGAAGCAACAAAACCTGTATTGGTTGATTTTTGGGCTGAATGGTGTGGGCCGTGTAAAATGTTAGCCCCAATTTTAGAAGAAGTTGCCCAAGAATATAGTGATAAAATTGTGATTGCAAAATTAGATGTGCAAGAAAACCCAAATATTGCACCGAAATTTGGTATTAGAGGCATCCCAACACTATTGATTTTTAAAAATGGTCAAGTGGTTGCAACTCAAGTTGGTGTATTGTCTAAAGCTCAACTTAAAAGTTTCATTGATGAACAACTTTAATGTTGTTTTAGATTTTTCGAATAAATTAATTTTAGTACCTAAAGCATAAAAAGAGTAATTAAATTGCGTATTACTCTTTTACTCATTTACTTATTGTAATAATAATATTTACAAATTTATTAAAACAAACTGAATTTATTATAGACATATTACTGTTTTTAGTGTAAATTGCTAGCTCTTACGAAGACCCCTTTCTACAATTCATTGTTTTTCTTGATAAAGTGGTGAAAATTCTATATTCAGATATTAAATTATCATTAAAAGCTTCATAACAGATTGAATTTGTGTATTGTCAGAGAGAGAATTTTTTTTATAAGTAAATGAAACGAATATACAAAAATAACATTAATTGCAAACATATCAATTTTATCCTCAAGAATTTTTAAAATTATGAATTTAACTGAATTAAAAAACACATCTGTTTCCGAGCTAGTAGCGCTTGGTGAAAAAACAATGGGGCTAGAAAATCTTGCCCGTCTTAGAAAACAAGACATTATCTTTGCAATCCTTAAACAACATGCCAAAAGCGGTGAAGATATTTTTGGTGATGGTGTGCTTGAAATTTTGCAAGATGGATTCGGATTTTTACGCTCAGCTGATAGCTCTTATTTAGCGGGGCCGGATGATATTTATGTCTCACCAAGTCAAATTAGACGATTCAATTTAAGGACTGGTGATACCATAGCAGGTAAAATCAGACCGCCTAAGGAAGGCGAGCGTTATTTTGCTTTGTTAAAAGTGAATGAAGTCAATCACGACAAGCCTGAAGATGCCCGCAATAAAATTCTTTTCGAAAACTTAACTCCACTTCATCCTAATTCTCGTTTACGTATGGAACGTGGGAATGGATCAACTGAAGATATCACCGCCAGAGTACTTGATTTAGCTTCGCCAATTGGTAAAGGTCAACGTGGTTTAATCGTTGCTCCGCCGAAAGCGGGTAAAACAATGTTGTTGCAAAATATTGCTCAAAGCTTAGCAGTTAATCACCCTGAGTGTGAACTGGTCGTATTGATGATTGATGAACGTCCAGAAGAAGTTACCGAAATGCAACGTTTAGTTAAGGGTGAAGTGGTAGCATCAACCTTTGACGAACCAGCAGCAAGACATGTTCAAGTTGCTGAAATGGTTATTGAGCGAGCAAAACGCTTAGTTGAACATAAAAAAGATGTCATTATTTTGTTAGACTCTATTACGCGTTTAGCTCGAGCTTATAACACAGTGGTTCCGTCATCGGGTAAAGTATTAACCGGTGGTGTAGATGCCAATGCGTTACATCGTCCAAAACGCTTTTTTGGTGCTGCTCGTAATGTCGAAGAGGGTGGGAGTTTAACGATTATTGCTACTGCGTTGATTGACACAGGTTCAAAAATGGACGAAGTCATTTACGAAGAGTTTAAAGGTACGGGTAATATGGAAGTGCATTTATCTCGTAAAATTGCTGAGCGTCGTGTATTCCCGGCTATTGATTTTAACCGTTCAGGTACGCGTAAAGAAGATTTAATGACTTCACCAGATGAACTACAAAAAATGTGGATCTTACGCAAGATTCTTAACCCTATGGGTGAAATCGATGCAATGGAGTTTTTAATTGATAAACTTGCCATGACTAAAACGAATGACGAGTTTTTTGAAATGATGAAACGCTCATGATTTTTAGGGTAGAGATGTTAAACCAGTAAAGTTATAAAAATGCCGTATTCTATGCTGATACGGCATTTTTTGTGGCAAATATAGCATAATTTTATTTTATAAAACTTATTTAAAGTTTTGGATGTTGTTAAAAAACCTTATTAGAAAGGTTATATAAGATTAAATAAAGGAGCCAAATCATGTCTAAACAACAAATCGGTGTTATTGGAATGGCGGTCATGGGGCGTAACCTTGCGCTCAATATTGAAAGTCGTGGGTTTTCTGTTGCTATTTACAACCGTTCTAAAGATAAAACAGAGCAAGTTGTCGCCGAGCATTCCGATAAACAATTGGTTCCTTACTTTACGATTGAAGATTTTGTTAATTCTTTGGAAAAACCACGTCGTATATTAATTATGGTTCAAGCTGGTAAAGGGACTGATGCGGTGATTGATGAGTTACGTCCTTTACTCGATAAAGGCGATATAATCATTGATGGTGGTAATGCTTATTTTGAAGATACGATTCGCCGTAATAAAACACTCTCTGAAGAAGGATTTAACTTTATTGGTGCTGGTGTTTCTGGTGGTGAAGAAGGTGCACTAAAAGGCCCTTCGATTATGCCAGGCGGTCAAAAAGAAGCATACGAATTAGTTGCCCCAATCTTGGAAAAAATTGCCGCTAAAGTAAATGGCGAGCCTTGTGTCACCTATATCGGACCAGATGGGGCAGGTCATTACGTCAAAATGGCTCATAACGGTATTGAATATGGCGACATGCAATTAATTGCTGAAAGTTATTCTTTATTAAAACACGCAGTAGGTTTAAATAATGACGAGCTTGCTCAAGTTTTTACTGAATGGAACAAAGGTGAATTAGATAGTTATCTCATCGAAATTACGGCTGATATCTTTAAACATAAAGATAAAGACGGTAATTATTTAGTGGATGTGATTCTTGATGCAGCGGGTAATAAAGGAACGGGTAAATGGACTAGTCAAAGTGCTTTAGATTTAGGTGAACCCTTATCATTAATTACTGAGTCAGTATTTGCACGCTACCTTTCAGCAATTAAAGAGCAACGTGTTGTGGCATCTAAAGTTTTAAGCGGACCGAAGCAGGTTGCTTATTCGGGAGATAAACAAGCGTTAATTGAAAAAATCCGTAAAGCACTTTATATGGGTAAAATTATCTCTTATGCTCAAGGTTTCGCTCAATTAAAAGCCGCTTCTCATCAATATCAATGGAACTTGAATTATGGTGAAATTGCGAAAATCTTTAGAGCAGGTTGTATTATTCGTGCTCAGTTCTTACAAAAAATCACTGATGCCTATGCGGCGAATAACGAGATTGATAATTTATTACTCGCTCCATACTTTACGCAAACCGTTGAAGCTTATCAACAATCACTGCGTGATGTTGTGTCTTTAGCTGTACAACAAGGGATTGCTGTGCCGACATTATCTGCCGCTATAGCATATTATGATAGCTATCGTTCAGCAGTATTACCAGCTAATCTAATTCAAGCACAACGAGATTATTTTGGTGCTCATACTTATAAACGTACCGACAAAGAAGGTGTTTTCCACACGGACTGGTTGAATAATGAGTCATAAAATATAAAAAATCACTCCTGTTTGACAAAATAAAGTGCAAGTGAGTCTTGCACTTTTTCTTTGTGCTTGAAATTTCTTTGCAAAACAACCTTTCTTATCTTTAGGCTTTACATATCAAAAGACTTGTCGTACTTGGCTTGAAGCGTGTCAAGTAATTTAATTTCGTAAAATATCTAGAAAAACACAATATATGGTGTATAATCTCAATATATCTACTATATATAGTATTATTTAAGCTATGTGAAAATCTCTGTCTATCTCAAAAAACACTTAATATTCTTACGAGAAACGAATAATTCTTAATAATTACAATGAATATTAATATGTGAACTAAACCTTGCCCCAGCGCTAATTATTAATGAATATTGAGGAGTATATATGCCTGTAGTTATCAAACGCGATGGTTGTCAAACTGCATTCAATGAGACTCGAATTAAAGATGCTATAGTTAAAGCTGCGGTTGCAGCGAATGTTAATGACCCGGATTATTGTGCTGACGTTGCTCGTATGGTGACCAACCAGATGAGCGAGCGCGAAAGCGTTGATATCAACGAAATTCAAAATGCTGTTGAAAATCAATTAATGTCAGGCCCTTATAAAAAATTAGCGAGAACTTATATCGAATATCGTCACGACCGTGATCGTGCTCGGGAAGAACGTAGTCGTTTAAATCAAGATATTCGTGGGCTAATTGAACAAAGTAATGTGGCTATTTTGAACGAAAATGCCAATAAAGATAGTAAAGTGATTCCAACTCAGCGTGATTTACTGGCAGGCATTGTGGCAAAGCATTATGCCAAACAGTATTTGTTACCAAAAGATGTTTCTCGTGCTCATGATATTGGTGAAATCCATTATCATGATTTAGATTATGCGCCTTTCTTTCCAATGTTTAACTGCATGTTAATTGATTTAGATGGAATGTTAACCAATGGTTTTAAAATGGGAAACGCTGAAATTGAACCACCAAAATCTATTGCAACTGCCACTGCGGTCACCGCACAAATAATTGCTCAAGTTGCAAGTCATATCTATGGTGGAACAACAATCAATCGCATTGATGAAATATTAGCGAAATTTGTAACCATCAGTTATCAAAAACATAAACAGATTGCTGAAGAATGGCATATTCCTAATCCTGAAGCTTATGCAGAAAGTCGAACACAAAAAGAGTGTTATGATGCGTTTCAATCGCTTGAATATGAAGTCAACACCTTACACACCGCTAATGGTCAAACCCCTTTTGTAACGTTTGGCTTTGGTTTAGGTACCAGTTGGGAATCACGTTTAATTCAAGAATCCATTTTAAAAGTACGAATTAAAGGTTTAGGTAAAAATCACAAAACCGCAGTTTTTCCTAAACTTGTTTTTGCTATTAAAGATGGTATTAATCGTCAACCTGATGACAAAAATTACGATATTAAACAACTTGCATTAGAGTGTGCAAGTAAACGCATGTACCCTGATATTTTAAACTACGATAAAGTTGTTGAAGTGACTGGTTCATTCAAAACACCTATGGGATGTCGAAGCTTCTTAGGTGTTTATGAAGAAGACGGTGAACAACTTCATGACGGTCGTAATAATTTAGGTGTGATTAGTTTAAACTTGCCACGTATTGCCATTGAAGCAAAAGGTAATGAAGCAAGCTTTTGGGAACTTTTAGATAAACGTTTAACGCTTTGCAAAAAAGCCCTGATGACACGTATTGCCCGTCTGGATGGCGTTAAAGCACGTGTTGCACCAATTTTATATATGGAAGGGGCATGTGGCGTAAGACTAAAAGAAGATGATAGTGTATCTGAAATTTTCAAAAATGGTCGAGCTTCAATTTCGCTTGGTTATATTGGACTTCATGAAACTTTAAATGCGTTATATGGCAATCAAACACATCCTTTTGATAGCGAAATTTTACGAGAAAAAGGTGTAGCTATTGTTGAACATTTACGTAAAGCGGTTGAGCAATGGAAAGAGGAAACCGGTTACGGATTTAGTTTGTACAGTACACCAAGTGAAAACTTATGTGACCGTTTTTGCCGTCTTGATACAGCTGAATTTGGTGTTATACCAGGAGTGACAGATAAAGGTTACTATACCAATAGTTTCCATTTAGACGTTGAGAAAAAGGTCAATCCGTACGAAAAGATTGAGTTTGAAAAAGCGTATCCTGCGGTGGCAAATGGTGGGTTTATCTGTTACGGTGAATATCCAAATATGATTAACAATGTTAAAGCGTTAGAAGATGTTTGGGATTATAGCTATTCTCGAGTACCTTACTATGGTACTAATACGCCAATTGATGAATGTTATGAATGTGGTTATACCGGTGAATTTTCATGTACCAGCAAAGGGTTTGTTTGCCCAAGTTGTGGTAATCATGATTCGGCTAAAGTCTCAGTAACTCGCCGTGTTTGTGGGTATTTAGGTAGTCCCGATGCACGTCCATTTAATGCAGGTAAACAAGAAGAAGTTAAACGTCGTGTTAAACATTTGGATAATGGGCAAATTGGTTAAAAAATTATTACCTATTTATGAACTATCATCGTTACTATCCTGTTGATGTTGTAAATGGTGAAGGTACTCGATGTACGCTTTTTGTTGCTGGCTGCGTTCATCAATGTCGTGGCTGCTACAATAAAAGTACATGGTCATTAGATTCGGGTTTACCATTTACACAGTCAATAGAAGATCAAATCATCAAAGATTTACAAGATACAGAAATAAAACGTCAAGGATTATCGCTTTCTGGCGGTGATCCTTTGCATCCTCAAAATGTGCCAACAATTTTAAAATTGGTCAAACGTGTAAAAACAGAATGTGATAACAAAGATATTTGGCTTTGGACAGGCTATAAACTTGATGAGTTAACACCCGAACAACAGGCTGTTATCCCGTATATTGATGTCTTAATTGATGGCAAATTTGTTCAAGAACAAGCCGATCCAAAGTTATTATGGCGAGGAAGCAGTAATCAAATTATCTACCGCTTCAAATAAATTTTAGCCAATAATTATTGATCTTTGTGTAAATTTAAAAGATAAGAAATCGCTTCCCGATAATTAATTTCAAGATTTTCGCTACTTGATGAAGTAATATGCAAATCGGTAATCTTACCATTATCAATGCCATACACCCAACCATGCAAATTGACTTTTTGACCGCGTTGCCATGCTGATTGAATAATGGTTGAATGACCTAAATTATAAACCTGTTCAATAACATTTAATTCGCATAATATATCCATGCGAAGTTCTGGCGCAAATTTACCAAGTAGTGAACTATTTCGAAACCATAGGTCACGAATATGTAACAACCAATTATTGATTAAACCGAGATCTGGATTTTCGACTGCAGCTCGAATGCCCCCACAGTCTAAATGACCACAAACGATAATATCTTCAATTTTTAGCACATCAACAGCATATTGCACGACCGATAAACAGTTAAGATCTGTGTGAATTACTTGATTACCGACATTTCTATGGACAAACATCTCTCCTGGTTTGAGTTTGATCAGTTTTTCTGCTGGAACACGGCTATCCGAACAGCCGATCCATAAAAATTTAGGGTTTTGTTTAACTGCAAGTTGTTTAAAAAATTCAGGGTCTTCCTGCTCAATCTTTTCTGACCATTCGTGATTAAAACGAATTAAATCGTTTACGTCAAACATAATAATTATTTCCTAATTTATTTCATCGATATGATTAAACTAATTTATTATTTAATTAACAGTATGCAGTCTAATATAATTTATTCCATATTTATATGCTGAATTTTACTTTTCATGATTAATTTACGCCAAAAAGGGGTAGTTAATATTTTGGCTTTGACTATTTTACTGTATAGCTTTAATCGTAACGGCAAAGTTTTAAAATAATATCGTTTATTTGGATCGGGATCAGTGCTATTTAAGATCTTACTTAAAATCTCGGCGCTATCAAGCGCATAACTAATGCCCTCTAAAGAACTGGCACTAATAAATCCTGCTGCTTCACCGATTAAAAAAATGTTCTCGTTTCCTGTATAAAAATCACGAAAGCGGTTTGGATAAATCACTAAGCATTTTTCTGTCTTATGAGGTTCTCCGAAAATAAATCCTTGCTGAGCTAATTTTTTTTTCAGATTTTCAAAATGTTGATTGGCTGTTTTTTTGGGAAATGCGCCACCAAAAATAAATGACCCGTCTTTTGAAATGCTCCAAGCATAACAATTGGTTGATTGATTATCAAAAATACAAGAATAAAAAGGATGGGGATGCTTTTCTGCAAACCATTGTTGTATAGCAACATACTGTCTTATTGAATGGGAAGGATAGCGCATTCGTCTGACTAGTGAATTTGCGCCATCTGCGCCAACAACATAACGAGTTGTGATTTTATGCTCTATGTTATTTTCATCAAGATAAGTAATTTGATAACCTTCTATAATACGCATTACTTCTTTACATAATGCATTGTGATGCACTTCAACAGAGGGTGGAATCAGTGATTTCAACCATAAATCGAATTTATGCCGATCGAAACTAACATAAGTACGTTGATAATTACGAATAAGATTAGTCTGTAGATCATAAGTTTTTACGCTGAAAATTTGCGGATCAGACAAAATATCAGTAGGTAAATTCAGTTTTTGCCGAATAAATGATTTTTGTGCATCATTAGCGAGTAATCCACCACAAGGTTTATGAAAACCTGCATTACCGGATTGATGTTTTTTATCAAATGCAATAATTTTAAATGATGGGCTAAGTAAACGTGCTAAGGTACTGCCTGCAGGTCCAAGACCTACAATTGCGATATCATAATCCATACTATTAAGTCAGTTATCCTATAAATAATAAATTGGGTCTATGTTATCATATTTGGATTTAATATTACTATTATGTATGCGGTTTAGGATATGTGATTTGTCTTCAAATGATCGGTAAATAGACCTTTTTGTAAAAAAGCTAGTTCAGTTCAGCTAATCTAAAAATTTATGTTGAAAGCAAGTTATATTTTTTTGCTTTGATTAGAGGGAACAAATGAATTAAAAAAGTCTCCGATTAATTGAAAAAATGGATTTTTATTACATAAAAGTCAATAAAATTTAACCGTTATTAAATGGCAATAAAGAAGAGTGAAAACCAGATAATTTTTTAATAACGGAATAAATTGATGTAATAACCTATTGAATGTAAGTTAACGATTATATTTCCATGGTTTTTAAAAATGCCTGATTCAACTCGTCAAAAGGTAAGGGGCGACTGATAACGATTAACTTCGACACTTTCTCTTGTTCATTTTGCCAAGGCGAACCATAATCAAATCCGACTACTTTATGAACGCCTTGCACTATTAAACGTTGAGCATTCCCTTTGATAGCCAGTACACCTTTATAACGCAACATGTCATTACCATATTGCTCAACAAGTTGTTCCATAAATGAACCTATCTTTTTTAAATTAAGTTGTTTTGCTTCGAAAAGATAGGAACAGATTTCATCATTTTTAAGTGAATGAGATTTTTTTAACGGAATGAGTTTAAAGCCTGATTGGTGTTTTGGGCTTGTGTCAATGACAAACAAGCCTCGATTAATGGTGAGTTCATCACTCAAATCGAATGCGTGAATATCTAGCCATGAGGATTTTGGAAGTTGACCATTAACCGCTTCAATTATCATTGCCTTATGATTAATATGGTGAAGTCGGTTTATAACGTGATTTTTTTGTTCTTCATCAACACAATCTGTTTTTGTTAAAATAATGCGATCTGCAAAACCGATCTGTGAAAGGGCGACTCGATGATCATCAAGATGTGTTAGTATGTGTTTAGCATCGACTAAAGTGACTATTGCATCTAATTGAATCGTTTCCCGAATCAATTCATCAATAAAAAATGTTTGTATGATTGGCGCAGGATCAGCAAGGCCTGTCGTTTCAATAATAAGACGATCGAACTGTAATTCACCTGCGATGCGTTTAGCGTGCAGTTGATGTAGTGCCTCAGTTAGTTCGCCTTGAATGGTACAACAAATACAACCATTAGTAATTTCGACAATTTGAATATCCGTGCTGACATTAAGCAAATTACTGTCAATATTCACCAGCCCGTATTCATTTTCGATAATAATTGTTTTTTCGTTGCGGTTATTTTCTAATAAATAATTAATTAGTGTTGTTTTTCCTGCACCAAGAAAACCTGTTAATATCGTGACAGGAAGTAAAGAAGAATTAATTTGCTCAGTCATGACATATTCTTAATTGTTAACAACATTTAAACCCACCTTTGCCTGAATAACGTGCTTCTTGGCGTTCTTTAAAAAACTCTTCATAAGTCATTGGCGTTTGTTCTGGATGGGTCAACTTCATATGTTGAACATAAGTATCATAATCGGGAATACCAACCATTAACTTAGCGGCTTGTCCAAGGTACTTACCAGCTTTTGCGAGTGAATCAAACATGTGTTTTCTCTTAAATAAAATTGTTTTTTGTGTTTTTTGTTAAGTAATAATATCACGCTAAATATGACAAATTTAATGGTGATTACTCTAAATAACAGTACTTAACTATAAGGTGCTTGTTTATTTGAGTCAATCATTGTTTAGCAGGGATTTTATCAATTCATAAACAATATGGGAAAGTTTTTAACAAATCCCTTTTGAAAATAATGATAAGGTTGGTTTTTTTGAATATCTTATAAAATTCATTTATCTATTAGCAAATAACTTTTATAATATTTGCCAATTTATCAAACATAAGAGTTAACAATGGAAAAGTTTCACGTTACAGGTCCAACCTCACTTAATGGCGAAGTCGTTATTTCTGGCGCTAAAAATGCAGCGCTTCCAATTTTATTTGCAGCGATTTTAGCTGAAAAACCAGTTGAACTTCAAAATGTGCCTAAATTGAAAGATATTGATACGACTTTAGAATTATTAAGTCAGTTAGGTGTCAAATGTCAACGTAATGGTTCGATTCATCTTGATGCGCGTCATCTCGATAACTATTGTGCTCCTTATGAACTTGTTAAAACAATGCGTGCATCAATTTGGGCTTTAGGACCGTTGGTTGCGCGCTTTGGACAAGGGCAAGTTTCGTTACCGGGTGGTTGTGCTATTGGCGCCAGACCTGTTGATTTACATATCACTGGCCTACAACAATTAGGCGCAACAATTACCTTAGATGAGGGCTACGTTAAGGCTTCGGTTGAAGGACGATTAAAAGGTGCTCATATTGTAATGGATAAAGTAAGTGTTGGCGCTACCGTCACTATTATGTCTGCTGCCACCTTAGCAGAGGGTAAAACGATTATTGAAAATGCAGCTTGTGAACCAGAAATAGTTGATACAGCCAAATTTTTAAATATGTTAGGGGCAAAAATTAAGGGGGCAGGAACTGTTCGTATCGAGATTGAAGGTGTTGAGCGTTTAGGCGGTGGCGTACACGAGATTGTTTCAGACCGAATTGAAACTGGTACTTTCCTTGTTGCAGCGGCAATATCCAAAGGTAAAATTACATGTCGTAAAACCGATCCAACGCTACTTGATGCCGTCATTGCTAAGTTGAAAGAAGCTGGTGCAAAAATTGAAACCGGCAAAGATTGGATATGTTTGGATATGGAAGGTAAACGTGCTAAGGCGGTCAATATACATACCGCACCACATCCTGGCTTTCCAACAGATATGCAAGCTCAATTTTCTCTATTAAATATGGTTGCACAAGGAACGGGAATTATTAAAGAAACGATTTTCGAAAATCGATTTATGCATGTACCTGAGCTTGTGCGTATGGGTGCCAGAGCTGAAATTGAAGGTAATACATTAATTACGCACGGTGTTGAAAAACTAAGTGGAACGCAAGTCATGGCAACTGATTTACGCGCTTCAGCAAGTTTAGTTCTTGCGGGCTGTATCGCTGAAGGTTCAACTATTGTTGATCGTATTTACCATATCGACCGTGGTTATGATAATATAGAAGATAAATTGAGAAAATTAGGCGCTAAAATTGAAAGGATTAAAGTAAATTAATCCTATCAAGTCTTTGTGATAACGGTTGATATGTTAAAAGGAGAACAATAATGACTAAACAAGCATTAGTATTCTTATCTGAAGGTTGTGAAGAAACTGAGGCCGTTACCACTATTGACTTATTGACCCGTGCAGGTATAAAAGTTATTACTGCAAGTATTTCTCATTCACGTGAAGTTGCGTGTTCTCGTGGGGTAACTATCCTTGCACAAAAAGTATTTTCCGAAATTAAACACACTGATTTTGATGTGGTTATCTTGCCGGGTGGTTTAAAAGGTGCGGAAAATTTTCGTGATTGTCCTGAATTAATCGAAAAATTAAAACAAACACATCAATCAGGTAATATTGTTGCGGCCATTTGTGCATCTCCTGCAATGGTTTTACAATATCATCATTTATTCCCTCATGCTTATATGACTGGTTATCCAACAACTAAAGATGCATTTAAACATTGGAAAGCCGAAAGAGTATACTTTGACGAACAATATAAAATCATTACTAGCCAAGGTCCTGCGACTTCAATTGATTTTGCTTTAAAAATTATTGATGCTTTATTAGGTAAAAATAAAGCGGCTGAAGTTGCTGAACAGTTAGTACTACCATCAGGAATTGAATCCTATCAATAAATAGGTATCAAATGTCAAATTCACATTTGTACGAAAAATTAGTTAAAAAAGCGACATTAAGTGCCGTCTTAATTTCTATTTTCTTAATTACTATCAAATTAGTTACGTGTTGGTTCACAGGTTCAATTAGTTTATTTGCTTCACTGCTTGATTCAAGTATAGATTTAATCGCATCCGGTCTAAATTTCTTTCTTGTGAGATATGCATTAAAACCTGCTGATGATGATCATACTTTTGGTCATGGTAAAGCAGAATCACTTGCTGCTTTAGCACAAAGTACGTTTATTATTGGATCAGCGACAATTTTGCTTCTTTCCAGCATTAAATCAATCGTTCATCCTACAGCACTTGAGGTTCCATTATTTGGTATCATCGTGTCTGTCATTTCGACAGTCATTACTTGTGTCTTAGTGTTATATCAACGATATGTGATAAAAATTACGCAAAGCAAAGCAGTGAAAGCAGACATGCTTCATTACTCTTCGGATATGTTTATGAATGTCGCAGTAGTAATCGCACTCTGTTTAAGTTGGTATGGCATTACTTATGCAGATGCTGTATTTGCTTTTTTTATCGCTTTATTCATTTGCTATAATGCTTACCATATTGCCTACAATGCTATACAAGATTTGCTTGATCGCGCATTGCCTGATAGTGACAACCAAAAAATAGCAGAAATTGTGGCATCATTTCCACAAGTACATGGTTTTCATGATTTAAAAACCAGACAAGCAGGACCTGTAAAATTTATTCAATTACACATTGAACTTGATGATAACATGCCATTAGTAAAAGCGCATGCCATAACCGATGCGGTTGAAAAACATCTTGCTAATGAATTTGCGCCTGCCACAGTCATTATTCATCAAGATCCTATATCGGTTGTTCCTGCTGAAAAAATGAGTGATAAATTATAACCAAAAATAGCTTTTATATTCTATTGTTAGATATCTGTTAAAACTCTATAATAGTTAAAAGTTAATTATTATTTGGAGTTATGTTGTATGATAAAAAAAATTGGTATCTTAACCAGTGGTGGTGATGCGCCAGGGATGAATGCTGCGATTCGTGGTGTGGTTAGAACGGCATTAACGGAAGGATTGGATGTTTTTGGTATTCATGATGGATATTTAGGGCTTTGTGAAGATCGAATTACTCAATTAGATCGTGCTAGTGTGTCAGATATTATTACACGAGGCGGTACATTTTTAGGTTCAGCGAGATTTCCTGAATTTAAAGATAAAGAGGTGAGAAAAAAAGCAATAGCGAATCTGCAAAAACACCAAATCGATGCATTAGTAGTCATTGGCGGTGACGGTTCTTATATGGGAGCAATGCGATTAACTGAAGAAGGATTCCCTTGTATTGGTTTACCCGGCACAATTGATAATGACATTCGTGGCACGGATTATACAATTGGCTATTTTACTGCACTTAGCACCGCCGTCGAAGCTATCGATAGATTGCGTGATACTTGTTCTTCTCATCATCGTATTTCAGTGATTGAGATTATGGGACGTGATTGTGGTGATTTAACTTTAAATGCAGCTGTGGCTGGCGGTTGTGAATTCATGATTATCCCTGAAGTTTCTTATACTAAAGAAGACTTAATTGAAGAAATTAAACTCGGTTTTGCTAAGGGTAAAAAACATGCTATTGTAACTGTTACTGAGCATATGTGTGATGTTAATCAGCTTGCAGCTGATATTGAAGCTGCTGTACATCATGAAACTCGAGCTACTGTGCTTGGTCATGTTCAACGAGGTGGTTCACCGGTTCCTTACGATCGTATTTTAGGTTCTCGTATGGGGGCTTTCGCTGTCGAGTTGTTGCTACAAGGTCATGCTGGACGCTGTGTAGGTGTACAAAATGGTAAATTAGTTCATCACGACATCATAGAAGCAATTAATACAATGAAACGTCCGTTTGATATGGAATTATATAATGTTGCTAAACGTCTATTTTAGAATGTACAGTAATCTTTAAAAATATCAACAAATGGTAAATCAAATGAAGGTGAATAATTGAATATAATGGGAATATTACGTTTATATCAAAAGTTCACCTATGAAATATAAAATGATGTGTTAATGGATCAAGTTAATTACCGTTCTACTTTTTAAATTTATATGATTTAAAAAATTTCAATATAAATTCAACAAAGTTAATATTATCCATAAATAATCGATAAAAATCATGTTAACGAAGGGTCGTTAACTCCGAAAAGAATAACTGCAAAATCTAAATAAAATTCCTTAATATAAATAAGTTGGTAACATCATAAACAAATAATTTTACACTCTATACTTATTATCCCAAATGTAAGGAGAAGCGTATGTCACTTATCTATAAAGAAGACCCAGAAAGATTTTATATTCTTGATAATGATAAAGAAATAGCAGAAATGACATTTTCTCGTATTGGTCAAGACAAAGCGACAATTAATCACACTTTTGTGGATTCAAGTTATCGTGGTCATGGTTTGGCTGATAAATTACTCGATCTTACTGTCAAAAAATTAACTGAAGAACATCGAGAAATCATTCCTATCTGTTCGTTTGCTGCAAAGAAATTAAATAGAGAACATTAATACAATCTAACATTTCTTTGATAACTGTTTATCTTCGTTTTTATAAATACTTATTATTGTCGTTTAATTATATGATACAGTATAGAGAATTATATATTTTCTATCATTACTATTAAAAATGACAACTGTAAAAGCTCAAAAAATTCACTCCATCCACGTATTACGCGGCGTTGCAATTATGATGATTGTCTTCAGTCATTGCTTAGGTGTATTTATCAATAATAAAACCTTAATTGAAAATAGTTATCTTTACTCGTTTTTAAATTTATTTGCTTTTAATTTCACAACTTTTTTTGTGTTAATTGCAGGATTTCTATTTCAACATTTAACTTACAAATATAATACAAAAACATATTACTTATCCAAATTTAAAACGGTTGTCTGTCCTTATATCTCTGTATCTATATTTTGTTTTCTTTTTTTTCATTATCAACAATTATCACAATTGCCGTTTTTTTCTGTTACGCAAACGAGTGTTATAAGTCAGATTACTATCATGATGCTAACCGGTTCGCAGTTATTACCGCTCTGGTTCATCCCAATGATTATCATTATTTATATCATGGCGCCTCTGTTTTATAAGTTATCACAAAAGAATTTGATTGTTGCCGGTCTGATATGTATGTTTTGGGTTGTTATGTTCACAAAACCTGACTTTACTAAACCCCTACTAAATTTATTACATTATGGCCCTGTCTATTTAATCGGAATGATGACTAGACAACATTATGAAACAATCATCAAAGCAATTAAAAATAACTTATATCTGATTATGGCTTTTTTAGGATTGTGCTTTTTTGTCACTTTTGTTGGGCGTTATGTTGATAATCTTGGTGTCGAAAAACTTTGGCTTGATACGTTGCAAAAAATTATCCTATTTATGTTAGCACTCTATTTTTTAGATAGATTGAATCATAAAACGAATGACGGGATGGTTTATAAATTTTTCTCATTTATGGCTAATATAAGTTTTCCAATTTATTTTATTCATCAAATAATCATTATTGAGCTTTTAAAATTAATTCAAGTTTCACAACTGGGCAGTATTCTTAAAACAGAAAATGGTGAATTAGCTGCAATTGTTGCAGTTTGTTTATTAATATTCACATTGGCGTTCAGTGTGCTGGTTGCTTGTATAATAAAATTTATATTAAAAGATAAATCAGTTTATGTCATAGGTAGTATTCGCTAACGTTAACTTTAATTAAGCTTGGATAAAAAAATTATGGGTTTAAAAAATAAAAAGGATTGCCACAACAGTTTTTTTAAATAAGAAGCATTAAGTAAAGTAATTATTGTTGCTATGGTAAGGTGAATGAATAGAAATGTAATGATAATTATCTAGCAAATTGTTTTTGCAAGACCTTATCAGTTTGGTTTGTTTTATGTCAAAAATTTATCGTAAATGGCTTTGAATAAATATGAAACAAACGCACAAAAATTTGAAATAATTGCTTGCATGATTTTTTTAAGGCTCTATAATGCGCATCCACTGACACGGCGTCAGCGAAAGCAGGCGGAACAAGAGGTTAGTGAGCAGGATCAAAAATTTTGAAAAAAGATCTTGACGAATAAAAAGGTGTAGCGTAGTATACGCAGCCCTTGAGACAGTAAAAGCGAAAAAAAACTGTCAGCTCTTTAAAAAGAAGAAACAGACAATCTGTGTGGGCACTTGCGAGACGAAAGAATAAAGTCTACGGACTGAAAAAATTAAGTCTTGATAAGTGACACTGAAGATTCATTTGAATATGTCAGAGACAGTTATTGAGCATCAAACTTTAAATTGAAGAGTTTGATCATGGCTCAGATTGAACGCTGGCGGCAGGCTTAACACATGCAAGT
>NZ_JAFNNR010000031.1:0-669 GCF_026536645.1 Gilliamella sp. B3801 | reverse complement strand
TTAACCAAAACCAAAGGCAATTTTTGTTATTATTTAGGCGCGGTTAAATTTCCGTATACCGATGAACCGGTATTAGAAAGTGATATTCAGTGGGATATTTGGAATAAAAATAGATTATTTAAAACGTTACCGTTGTTTGCAGAATTAGGCTTATTAAGCCAAACGCCAGTAGAAGGGCAATCAGGCATTTATCGCTATGACTTAACCAATTTAGGGCGTGAATATTGGTATCAATATATTAATAATAGCGATAAGGAACCTATTTACTATAGCTCTTTTTGTTATGGCCCCAAAAAAATAGTAAAAGTAACGGATATAACTGAAAAAACATATGAAAAAGGTCGTTTTACAGGAAGAAAAGAAACACAAGTTAATGTCGATATCGATTATCAAGTATTGGATACCCCAGATTGGGCATTAAATGGACAAGATAAGCTTAATGCCTTATATAGCGTTGAAGTAAAAGTACCCGGAAAAACTTATATTGATGAGATCACTTTTATCAAAGGCGATGACGGTGAATTATATCATCACAAATCCTTGGGTTATTTATTGATTAAACCTTAGAAGCACGGAATGAAAACATTAACTAAATTCACCTTTTAACCAGTATTAGAAAATGTAATTCAATGGACTATTTGTTTTGGTTATCGGGATATCAATACTGGT
>NZ_JAFNNR010000030.1:0-699 GCF_026536645.1 Gilliamella sp. B3801 | reverse complement strand
TCTAATATTGTTAAGGTCTCTTTGAGGGTTGGCTTATAGTTCTCCAGTGAAGCATTATCTTTATTTCGGGTTTCCGCTTTTTTCGCATTCAAATAAAATTCTTTTAAACTACTGGTTTCTGTAATCTGTTTAAAACCAAACCACTCCCAACCATAGTATAGTGGTAAACCAAAAGATTCCATACCTCCTGTCCCCGTTTGCTTATATTGTAAGGATTCAAAATGTGCAGTTTCTGAACGATACATTTTTTCAATTATTATTGCCATTTGCTTGCCATGCTTCTTATATATTAGATTTATAGCGAATTCGGCATCTTCTAGAGTGTAATTTCTTTTGAGTTCAATTTTAATATTGAAACAATCCACCATAGCCACAGCTTGCATAAATCACGCCTACCGCTTTAGCACAAGGTTACAGGCGTAAAAGTTTCTGCAAGTTTATTTGAGGTGTCAGATGTTTGACCTTTTTTAGTTTTGTGTAATTTAGTATTGGGTTACGATTTTTCAATGTTTGTAAAAATATGCGTTTCCTAAATAACCAGATATTATTCATATAAGCAGAAAAATTCACTTATCCATGTGACTTGTCAACAAGTTATTACTAACCTATTTCATTCTAATTCCATATTGGATTAAGTATATAAGGTTCTACACTTTCATTTTTACATTTAAGAAATGTAATATTCTCGTTATTTTTTTT
>NZ_JAFNNR010000029.1:0-739 GCF_026536645.1 Gilliamella sp. B3801 | reverse complement strand
AACACCATTTGAGCCGAGTAAAAAAGCAGCACTTATCCCCAGACAAGGTAAATGCCGGGTCCAGTTATGTTTTTTCATCTACTTTTATTTCCTTTTAAGACCAATTAGTTTTACTTATTTTGTTTTTTTATTCAGCCTAACAAATCATTACAAATAAAGTATTAATTATTGATTAATAATGATTTTCTCATGATAAAACAATTTATCATGAGATAACTTATTAAAAAAATTACAAATATATATATTTTTATTAAAATGTTTGCCAAATATTTACATAATAATACATTGATCGCAATAAACGATCAATAATAATTAACGCGATCGAATTAAACTATCGAATTTGTATTTATTCTTTTTATTTTGTATTTTTTTTGCATAAAAACACCATATCAGCCAATTATAAGTTTTAAAATCAATAGTTTTCCTATAAAAAATCATAGATGATTACACTTATCAAATTTATATTTACAATTTAATAAATGCTGTTGAGATAATTGTGTTATGGGTTGGTTTCTTAATTAACAATTTTTTTTCGATTGTTGTTTGAAAAAACAAAAAACCCCCGATAAACGGGGGAAAGCTTAAAAGGACTGGTTAGACAAACATTTTTGTTTGTCTTAATTTTGTTGTTGTGATTACGGTTGGACTTCTGCCACACCAAAATCAACTTTACTTGGTAATCCCGGCGATACTCTCACCACTTTTGGATTACGTCCGCTTACTTTGTACTCTTTCGGTA
>NZ_JAFNNR010000028.1:0-889 GCF_026536645.1 Gilliamella sp. B3801 | reverse complement strand
TCTTATTAAATTTAAATCGGGATTTAGGAAACTATCCCGATTTTTTTAATAGTCAAAAAAAGTTTTTTAAGGTGTACCCTAAGTGGCTTTTAAATTCAAATTGTTTTTAACTTTTTCTTTGTGATCTTTTATCACTTTTTTTACTGTGGTTAATGAGCATTCACACCTTATTGATATTTGTTTTAGAGTTAAATTTTTACTAAAACGATAATTGATAATTTTATTATGCAATTCAATATTTTTTTTTCTTCCCTTATATTTTCCATTTTTTTTTGCAATTAAAATTCCTTCTGCTTGTCGTTGCTTTATATCTTCGTAGTTATCTCGTGCCTGTATTAATGCTAAATCTAATAACAGATCCTGAACGGCATCTAAAATGACCTTCTGTACTGTAGTTAGATTATCATTATAAAATCCTGATAAATCGGGAACATTAGATATATATAATGAAGCCCCTTTTGATCTAATAGTTTCAATTAACATTTTTGCCTCTGAAAAAGGTAAACGTGTTAATCTGTCCATTTTTTCTATCATTACAATATCTCCATTTTGTAATGATTTTATTAGTTTTTTCAATGCGGGTCGCTGTGAATGGTTCAATGCTCCCGAGGCTTTTTCCTTATATATACCAGCAATAAAATAATTAAATTTTTTTGCCTCTTCTATTATTTTTTCTTGTCTAGTGAGATCCTGTTCATGGGTACTAACTCTCATATAAATTCTGCAAATCTTGCTCATAAATTTTTCCTTTTTTACTCTTAATACAAATAAAAAAGTGTATTTCTCCCTTTAAAAAGAAAGGGTCACTTAGGGTACACCTTAAAAAACTTTTTTTGACTATTAAAAAAATCGGGATAGTTTCCTAAATCCCGATTTAAATTTAATAAGA